>NZ_JBGCCM010000014.1:0-258224 GCF_041262085.1 Catenulispora sp. GAS73 | reverse complement strand
CGGCGGCTCGGCGGCTCGGCGGCTCGGCGGCTCGGCGGCTCGGCGGCTCGGCGGCTCGGCGGCTCGGCGGCTCGGCGGCTCGGCGGCTCGGCGGCTCGGCGGCAGCGTGCTCGACACGCGGGAGTAGCGCAAGCTTCTGCGGCGCCAAGCATCACGACCATCCGGCAGTGTGCAAGGTCGGGCGTCGCGCGGCCAGCCTCGGGGCGGAAATCCGCGTACTTCAGGCTTCTGCGCCGGCCACTGCGGGCGCGCCAGCCGCAGAGTGCGCGTGCGGCCAGGAGTGAGCGATGCGCGTGTCTCGGGGCATGGCATGCTGACCGGCCGCGGCCGAGTGCGGTCGACTGGCGGTTCTCTCCTTTCCCCCGCCCCCATCCCACCTGCCAGTTCACACGCATGGGCGCGTCGCGAGGGGCGGTCGGTCCCCGCGACCGACCGCGTGCCTCGTTGGCGAGGGTGCTTGAGGGCGGCGATGTGCGCCGCGCGCTCAAGCGATGTTGGTGCTGGTGTTGGTGCGCTGTCAGGCGGCTGCGGGGAGGCTTGTCACCTCCATCTCGGTGGGCGTCGGTTCGGAGGAACTGTCGAGGGTGGGCGCGCTGCCTAGCCTCGGCGGCGCTGCGGTGTCGATCGCCGCCAGCCCCGCGACCGCGGGCTCCAGTTCGCCGGGCGCGGGCGCCGTCTCCGTCGCCGTCGCCGCGAGGGCCGCGGCTGCGGCTTCCTCCTCGCGGCGGCGGGTGGGGCCGGGGATGCGGGTGGTGCCGGGGCGGGGGGCTTGGCGGTAGACGGTGGTGCCCCAGCGGAGGTCGTGGCCGATGGCTTGGATGTCGAGTTCGGCGGTGACCACGTTCTCCTCGCCGCGGCGCCAGCGGCTGATGCGGAGGCGGCCTGCGGCGACTACGGGGTCGCCGACGCCCATGCTGCTCGCCACGTGGTCGGCCAGGGTGCGCCAGCAGACCGCGCTGAAGTAGTTGGGGTCGCCTTCGGTCCAGGTGCCTGTGCGTTTGTCGTAACGGCGGGGGGTGTTGCGGATCTGGAAGCGGGCGATCGGGTTGCCGTCGGCGGACTGGCCGTAGCGGACTTCGCTGCAGACGGTGCCGACCACGGTGACGGTGGTTTCGTTCATCGGTGCATCCCCCTGGATGTGCTGATGTGCTTGTGCTCTGGCTGGTTCTGGCTGGTCTGGCTGGTCTGGCTCTGTGGTGCTGGTGATCGCCGGCCCCCGGGTGGTTCTGGAACTATGCTCGCATTCTTCGCTAATCGGGCACAAGGGTTCGAGGAGGGTGCACTCGATCGGCCCAGTCAGGGCTCTTCCGTGGGGCGGTGGGCGGTTTTAGTGTTTGCCGAAACGAAGCCGAAGCAGGAGGTTCGTCGTGACCGGTACCCAGGAGAGCGCTGCCGCTGAGGACTTCCAGGCCGCGGTCGCGGGGCTGACCGTGCCCGCGCTGATCGAGCGCAACGCGACCGAACACGGGGAGCGGCCGGCGCTCACCAGCGCTCCGGATGCCGACGGCAATACCAGTACCCTGACCTGGGCCGAGTTGCGGGAGCGCGCCGCGGAGTTCTCCGAGGGGCTGGTGGCGCTGGGGTTGGAGCCCGGGGACCGGATGCTCACCATGATGTCCAGCCGGCCCGAGCACTGGATCGTCGACTACGGCGCCCAGCACGCCCGCGCCATCCCCTGCACCGCCTACGCCACCCTGTCCACCGAGCAGATCGGCTACGTCGCCGCGCACAGCGCCGCCCCGATCGTGGTGCTGGAAGGCCGGCAGGAGATCGAGCGCTGGCAGCCGGTGCTGGCCGATCTGCCCGCCCTGCGCCACGTCATCGTGGTCGAGGAGGCCGACTGCGTCGTCATCGGCGAGGCCGCGCACGGCAAGCAGTTCCTGCCCTACAGCGCGGTGGTGGCCATCGGCCGCGAGCGCCTGGCCAGCAACCCGAGCCTGTTCGAGCAGCGGTGGCGGCAGATCCGGGCCGAGGACCCGGTCGGCATGATGTACACCTCCGGCACCACCGGCGATCCCAAGGGCGTCGTGCTGACGCATCTCAACGTCCTGTACGAGGCCGAGGTCGTGGACTCGATCACCCCCGTCGCGGACTTCCCCGACACCATCGCCTACCTGCCGCTGGCCCACATCGCAGAGCGCGAGCTCAGTCTGTACGGCTCCGTCATGAAGGTCGCGCACGTCCATCTGTGCCCCGACCCCCGGCAGATCGTCGGCGCACTGGGCCGCGTCCACCCCGTCGGGCTGTTCGGCGTGCCGCGCATCTGGGAGAAGCTGGTCGCCGGTATCCAGGGCCTGCTGAAGGTGGCGCCTCCGGAACAGCGCGAAGCGTTCGAGAGGGCGCACGCGGTCACGCTGGAGGCGTTCGACCTCCGCGCGGCCGGCAAGCACGTCCCGGAGGAGCTGGCGCAGGCCGTCGAGGAGGCGGACCGCACCGTACTGGCCCCGGCGCGCGCCCTGCTCGGCCTGGACAAGGTCACCCGCGCCACCAGCGGCGCGGCTCCGATCTCCGTGGAGACCCTGCGCTATCTCAACGGCCTGAACCTCCCCCTGATGGAGCTCTGGGGCATGTCCGAGACCAGCGGCGCGGCGACGGTCTGCACGCCGGACGCCAACCGCGTTGGCACCGTCGGCAGGCCGATCCCGGGCGTGGAGTTGAAGCTCGGCGACGACGGCGAGGTGTTCGTCCGCGGCCCGATCGTGCTGGCCGGCTACCTCCAGCCGGACGGCAGCGTCCAGTCCCCGCTGGACGCCGACGGCTGGCTGGCCACCGGCGACGTCGGCACGATCGACGCCGACGGCTTCCTGACCATCACCGACCGCAAGAAAGAACTCATCATCACCTCCGGCGGCAAGAACATCGCCCCGACGCTGATCGAGAGCCACCTGACCACGCACCCGGCCGTCGGCTTCGCCGCCGCGATCGGCGACCGCCGCCCCTACGTCACGGCCCTGATCGTCCTGGACCCCGACGTGTTCCCCGCAGAGGCCGTGCACTCCCCCGAAGCCCGCGCCGCGGTAGACCAGGCCGTGGAGAACGCCAACGCGAAGCTCTCCAGAGTCGAACAGGTGAAGAAGTACACGATCATCGCAGGGCCCTGGACCCCGGACACAGGTGAGGTCACGCCGAAGCTGAGCCTGCGCCGCCGGGTGATCGTCGACCGCTACGCCGACGTCATCGACGAGATGTACGCGCTGGCAGAGGGAGCCGGCGAAGAGGAGCTTCACGCATAAGCGCGGAAGCGCCTCCGGAAGTACTGCATATAGAGCGCCATGGGCAGGCGACGTACCCGTCGGGGAACCCACGGGTACGTCACCCGCGCCGCCCGCATCCCAGAGCGGAACAACCGCTCGCGGCGCGGGCCCCACGCGAGCCCGAACTGTTCCCGCACTTCCTCCGGCAGCAAGCCTGTAGTGATGAGCCGGTTCACCGGCAACAGCGGACGCAGAAGGAGCGGGACCGCCTTGCTGTAGAGCAGGTCATGACAGATGCGCTTGGCCTCGTCGGAGACCACCAGCGCCGCCAACGCGCTGTCCCAGTACTTCTCGAACTCCTCTACAGAGGACGGCCACAAGTCCTCAGGACAGCCAAGAAGAGTGCCGTATACAGAGCTCTCCCGACAGAACTCCTCCCGCATCGCAGGAGACATCGGCCCCAGCGTCAACTCATAGATCTGAACGGCTGACTGGTAGAGCGTCGCGGCGACCCAGAGCTGGAGATCGGGATCGCTAGCGGAGTAGCCCGGCCCTTTGACGTAGGTATGGATCCGGTTCACACGACCGGCGACCCATGCGGATTCCTCACGCGTGCCCAGAGTAGAGCTGTAGATGAAGTCCAGCGTCCCGCGCAGCCGCTTAAAGGGATGCTCTGCGAAGTTGCTGTGTTCGGCCACTCCCTGCGCGACCTTAGGATGCGCCACCTGTAGCAGGATCGCGCGGCCGGCACCGACGAGAACACAAGCCTCGCTGACGACCCTCTGGATCGCGGTCTCGTGCGACGTCCTCACTGCGCCAACCCCAATCCGGCCGCACCCGCGAGCAGCCCGGCAGCCAGGCTCACGCCGACATTCGTCACCGCTTTAGCGAACGCCCGCTCCTCCACCAGCCTCACCGTCTCCACACTGAACGTCGAGAACGTCGTATAGGCCCCGCAGAAGCCGGTACCGAGGATCGCCACCGCCTGTTTGGACAGCCCATGATGGGCACTCATACCCACCAACACCCCCAGGACGAACGCCCCTGTGACATTGATGACGAGCGTTCCCCAGGGGAAAGCGCCCCGGTTCCGGGTCGCCACGAACCTGTCCACCAGGTACCGCGCGGGCGCTCCTACAGCGGAAGCGAGCGCAACAGCAAGAAGTGTCATGCGCGGGACCATCCAGGGGAACGCCTGACGAGAACCGCGCGCGCCAGGAAGATGCCGAGGGCTGTAGCCACCAGCCCGGAGAACAGACTGCCGAAGACGTTAAGAGCGGCGAACCCATAGCGTCCCGCGGCCATGAGCCGGTCCGTATCGACCATCCATGTGGAGAACGTCGTATACGCGCCCAGGAACCCGACCGCTCCGAAGGGCCGCACATAGCGCGTCGGCGGCCACACCTCAATGACGCACACCAGTAGCACCGCCAGGATGAACGACCCGCTCACGTTGATGGCGAACGTCGTCGCCGGGAACGTGTGCGCCGCCGTCGGAAACGCCTGACCGAGCAGGTAGCGCGCGGGCCCGCCGAGGAACCCGCCGGCCGCGATGACCGCAATCACCCGTGCGAGGCTGGGCGCTGGAACGACTGGGACGCCTGAGGAGTCTGAGGCACCCGAGGCTGCTGAGGACGCCGAACCCTCCGAAGGCGCCGCGGACAGGATCGGCGCCTCGACACTGCTGCCCTCGGCTTCGGGCGGGACCTCGTGGTGCCAGGCGTGGTGCTGCCCGGAACTGGAGGACGGCTGCGGCGGATTCACGCGCCCCATGATCGCCTGCACGGCCGCCTGGCGCCAAAAGCATCCGGCTAGGGCCGGATAGGGGCATCACGGACGTCCCCCTATTTTCGCCATGGCGCGTATAGCCGAATCCGACCCCTGTCGATTGTTGACGCGCTGGCCAGAGCCGTAGCGACCGTGGAGCACGGGTCCGGCGTGCGTTCCCTTGGAGTCTCCTCCACAGACGCTTGGATTTTACCGTTACGCCGCAGATCACGCATTTACAAGCACTGCGATGCGCACCTACATTCACAGGGCATCTCGCGCGAGCAACCACCCTCACCCGATCTCTCCCACACGCCTGGAGTGAGATGTCTCCCCTTTCCAGACGCAAGTTCCTGTCCGCTTCCGCGGCGGCCACCGCCGGTGCCGCCTTCCTACCGGAAACGCTGCGCACCGCCATGGCCGCCACCGCGGGCATGACCGGCTCGCTCAGCGACATCGGCCACATCGTGATCCTGATGCAGGAGAACCGCAGCTTCGACCACTACTTCGGCACCCTGGCCGGGGTCCGCGGCTTCAGCGACACCTCGCCGTACGTGTTCCAGAACGGCACCACGGTGTCCACCCAGCCCAACGGCAGCAAGACCATCCTGCCCTGGCACCTGAACACCGCGACCACCAGCGCGCAATGCGTTCCGGACCTTGATCATGGCTGGAGCGGCACCCACAACGCCTGGGCCAACGGCTCCTACAACGGCTGGGTCGCGGCCAAGGGCGTCGAGACCATGGGCTACTACACCCGGGCCGACATCCCGTTTCAGTACGCCCTCGCCGACGCCTTCACCATCTGCGACGGCTACCACTGCTCCGTCATGGGCCCGACCAACCCGAACCGGCTCTACCTGTGGACCGGGATGATCGACCCGAACGGCACCGGCGGCGGCCCGGTCACGGACAACTCCGAGGCCGGATACACCTGGACCACCTACCCGGAGCGGCTGCAGGCCGCCGGCATCACCTGGAAGGTGTACCAGGAGACCGACAACTATGACGACAACGCGCTGGCCTGGTTCAACCAGTACAAGAACGCCTCCACCAGCAGCCCGCTGTACCAGCGCGGCATGGTGAAGTCCACGGACTCGGTCGCCGAGTTCCAGGCCGACGTCACCAACGGCACCCTGCCGCAGGTCTCCTGGATCGTCGCGCCGGCCGGCAAGTCCGAGCACCCGAACTACGCCCCGGCCCTGGGCGCGGACTACGTCTCGAAGATGCTCACCGCGCTGGCGTCCAACCTGGACGTGTGGTCCAAGACCGTCTTCATCCTCAACTACGACGAGAACGACGGCTTCTTCGACCACGTCGTCCCGCCGACCCCGCCGGCCGGCACCCCCGACGAGTTCGTCGGCGGTCTGCCGATCGGGCTCGGCGTCCGGGTCCCGCAGATCGTGATCTCGCCCTGGTCGCAGGGCGGCTGGGTGGACTCCACGATCTACGACCACACCTCCACGATCCGGCTGATCGAGGCCTGGACCGGGGTGCAGGAACCGAACATCTCGGCGTGGCGGCGCGCGGTCTGCGGCGACCTCACCACCGCGCTGAACTTCGCCAGCACGACCACCACGTTCCCGAGCCTGCCGGCCACCGGCCCGCTGGTCACCGCGGCGAACAACCAGTGCTCGACGCTCCCGACGCCGACTCCGCCGACCACGCAGAGCATGCCGACGCAGGAGTCGGGCACGAAGGGCCAGCGCGCCACGCTCTACCAGCCGAACGTCACCGGCCGCTACGACCTGGCCGCCGGCCGGTTCTGGACGGACTTCTCCAACGCCGGCGCGCAGGCCGTCCCACTCCAGGCCTACACCACGGCCTACCGGACCTTCGCGAACTGGCAGTACCTCGTCCCGCCGAACTCCACGTCCTCGGACTACTGGAGCGCGCAGAGCGTCAGCGCGGGCAAGTACTCGCTCGACGTGCACGGCCCCAACGGCTTCCTGCGCACGTTCGTCGGCGACCTGACGACCATCAGCAACGCCTCCCTGCCGCACCTGGAAGTGAAGCCGAGCTACGACACCGCGAACAACGCGCTGGTGCTGACGATGACCAACACCGGCACCGCCTCCGCGGTGATCACCGTCAAGGCGAACCACTTCATCACCGGCGGCCCCTGGACCTTCACGGTCGGCGGCGGCGCGACGGTCACCCACTCCTGGCCCACGGCCGGCGGCTGGTACGACCTGACGGCCACCGCGAACGTCGGCGACAACTTCCTGCGCCGGTTCGCCGGGAAGATCGAGACCGGCCAGCCCGCGGCGCCCGGCACGAACGGCGGGGGCGGCGGCACGCCGGCCGTCCTGGACCGGACCGGCTGGACCGTGAAGTACGTCGACAGCCAGGAGACGGTCGGCGAGAACGGCGCGGCGACCAACGCTATAGACGGCAGCACCTCTACGTACTGGCACACGCAGTGGTACAACGTCTCGCCGAACCCGCCGTGCCCGCACGAGATCCAGCTCGACATGACCGCCTCGCACTCCGTGTCCGGCTTCACGTACCTGCCGCGGCAGGACGGGAGCAACCACGGCTGGGTCGGCCAGTACGAGTTCTACGTCAGCTCCGACGGCACCAACTGGGGCACGGCGGTGGCCACCGGCACCTTTGCGAACGACAACACCCTGAAGACGGTGAACTTCACCGCCGCGACCGGTCGCTACGTGCGCTTCCGCGCGCTGACGGAGGTCAACGGGAACCCGTGGACCTCCTGCGCGGAGCTGAACGTTATAGGGATCTGATCTACCGGAAGGTCTCGTAGCGCATCTCTACGAGGTTGTGGGAGGGGTCGAGGTTGTGCGGCATCGAATCGCCGGTCAGCACGAACCCCTCCCGCTCATAGAAGCGGCGGCCGCGGTCGTTGTCATCCCGGACCAGCAGGACGAGTTCCTTAGCCTCCGTAGTGCGCGCGAAGTCGATGACGGCCCGGTTCAGGCG
Organism: Catenulispora sp. GAS73; assembly: GCF_041262085.1. Lineage (NCBI taxonomy): Bacteria > Bacillati > Actinomycetota > Actinomycetes > Catenulisporales > Catenulisporaceae > Catenulispora > Catenulispora sp. GAS73. The sequence goes on along the minus strand of NZ_JBGCCM010000014.1, from coordinate 250,320 downwards.
GCGCGCGACGTCGGTTCCGCGCGCCTCGGGACGGACGTACACACCGAGGACGATCCATGAGCCCGGGCGGTCGAAGTGCGGCGCCGCGCTCCACATGCCGACGAGCCGGCCCGTCGCGTCGTCGACGGCGACGTAGAAGGCCTGCTCCTCGGACGTGGCGTTGATCCGCGCGCGCTCCTGCCACTCCTCGTCCGGAACGGCGAGGGCCTGCTCGTGGGTCTGGCCGAAGTTGGTCGGCGAATCCAGCAGCGCTTCCAAGCGCAGCTCCCTGAAGTCCCGCCACTCATCCGCAGTGGTGCGGCGCACGGTGTAAGCCATACAGCGCATCTTCACAGGCGTACAGAGCCCGGCGCCAGCGAGTTCCGCGGGGCAGCCGATCAGGGAAGTCGGTCAGGCCGTCATGTCAGGCGACCAGCCCGACGAACCCGGCGAGGAACGCCGGCGCCCCGAGTCCGACCAGGCCCCAGCCGACGACCTCCAGCAGGCCTTCCCGCTTGCACTGCCGGTGGTGCGCCGCCCGGCCGCTGCTCAGCCGGGCCGTGGACTCGTGCAGCCACTTCGCGCTGTGGACCGACAGGTCGGCCCGCTTGGAGGCCAGGAGTCTGAGCACGTCCAACGCCAGCACCAGGCCGAGGGCGAGGAACAGCAGTCCGACCGCCACCGCGCCGGCGTCCCCCCAGGTGCCGTGCAGGGCACCGGAGTGGTCGGCGAGGCGAGCGCCCAAAGACCTCGAAGCGGTCATTCCGTGACTCCCAAAGAGTGAATCCGGGACGTGGCCGACGGGGACGGCGACCAGTCCTGCAGCAAGAGTCTCACCTATAGATCTGATAGTCGCGACATGTGGGACGAACGTGAGCAACGTTTCGATTAATTCACGGCGACCGGCGGTGACACCCGCCCGGCCGTCCCAGCAGGCGCACCAGTCCCACCAGGCTGACGATCGCCGTATGGTGGCCAAGCACTACGCCGCGATCTTCAAGGCGCCGGGGTCGAAGGGCTTCTCCTCGGCGGCGTTCGTGGGCCGGCTGCCGATGTCGATGCTCGGTCTGGGCATCATCTTGATGATCAAGGAGTCGACCGGGAAGTACGCGCTGGCCGGTGTGGTCTCCGGGACGATGGCGCTGGTCCAGGCGTTCTTCGGACCGTTCCTGGCCCGGCTGATCGACCGGCGGGGGCAGGCCGAGATCGGGTTCCCGTCGCTGGCCGTCTCGACCGCCGCGCTGATCTCGCTCATGCTCTGCGTGCGTTTCAAGGAGCCGACCTGGTCGTGGTTCGCTTCGGCCGCGCTCGCCGGGGCGTTCATGCCGAACGTCGGGGCGCTGGTGCGGGCCCGCTGGACCAAGCTCTACACCGGTACTCCGTCCCTGCACACCGCGTACTCCTTCGAGGCGGTCATGGACGAAGTCGTCTTCATGATCGGCCCGATCCTGGTGACCTTCCTTACTCTGCAGGTGCACCACGAGGCCGGGGTCGGCCTGGCCACCGGGTTCCTGGCGGTCGGCGCCTCGGCGTTCCTGATCCAGCGCCGCAGCCAGCCGCCGCCGCATCCGCCGGAGCACCACACGGAACCCGCGGCCATCGCGATCCCCGGCATGCGCGTGGTGCTGGTCTGCGCGATCGCGATCGGGCTCATGTTCGGCTCGATCGAGGTGGTGACCGTGGCCTTCGCCGAGGAGCACGGGCACAGCGACTGGGCTGGGCTGCTGCTGGCCGTCTATGCCGGCGGCAGCTTCATCGCCGGTCTGATCTTCGGCGCGACGCACTGGGAGACCCCGCTGGCCAAGCGGGCGCTGATCCTGCTGACCGCGGTGCTGATCACCGCGACGCCGATGACGCTGGCACCGAACATCGGCGTACTGGCCCTGGTGCTGCTGCTGGCCGGGTTCGCCATCTCCCCCACCCTGATCACGCTGGTCGCTCTGGTCGAGTACCTGGTCCCGGCGGCCCGGCTGACCGAGGGCATGGTGATCGAGACCACCGGGGCGGCGGTCGGGATCACCGCCGGGTCGGCGGTCTCGGGCTGGCTCATCGACCGTTCCGGGGCGCACACCGCATATCTGGTCCCAGTGGCAGGAAGCGCACTCGCCCTCTTGACTGCGCTGCTCGGCTCGCGTTGGCTACGTCCGGGGGATCCGGCGATCGAGTGAACGGCGCGGCTCAGAGCTGGCGTGCCGGCGGAAGAATCGGGTGAGGCGTGGCGGGCGCGAACGAGTGGTCCAACTGGGCCGGCAACCAGACGGCGAAGGCGGCCAAGGTGGTCACCCCGCGATCCGCCTCCGAGGTCGTCGAGATCCTGCGCACCGCCGATGACGACGGGATGACCGTCAAGGCCGTCGGCTCCGGCCACTCCTTCACCCCGGCCGCGGTGACCGACGGGGTCCTCGTCAAGCCGGACGGCCTGACCCGCCTGAAGCAGATCGACAAGGAAGCCGGACTGGTCACCGTCGAGTCCGGGATGCCGCTGCACCAGCTCAACGCGCTCCTGGCGGAGAACGGCCTGGCGCTCACCAATATGGGTGATATCCAGGTGCAGACCGTCGCCGGCGCGATCGGCACCGGCACGCACGGCACCGGCCGCGCCTCCGGCTCGATCGCGGCCCAGGTGGCGGCGCTGGAGCTGGTCCTGGCCAACGGCGAGATCGTGATCTGCTCCCCGACCGAGAACGCCGAGCTGTTCCAGGCCGCGCGCCTCGGCGTCGGCGCGATCGGCTACGTGACCGCGGTGACCTTCCGCACCGAGCCGTCGTTCCTGCTCTCCGCCCACGAGGAGCCGATGAAGCTGGACGCGGTCCTGGACGGCTTCGACGACCTGGCCGACGGCAACGAACACTTCGAGTTCTACTGGTTCCCCTACACGACCAGCACCAACATCAAGCGCAACAACCGGTCCTCGGGCCCCGCGGCCCCGCTGTCCGGCTTCCGGCACTGGATGGACGACGAGTTCCTGTCGAACTCGGTCTTCGGCGCCGCGCAGCGCCTGGCCCGCACCGCCCCGCGGCTGACCAGGACGGTCTCGAAGGTCTCCGGCTCGGCGCTGTCCGCGCGCACCTACACCGACCGCTCGGACAAGGTGTTCACCTCGCCGAGGCGCGTGAAGTTCGTGGAGATGGAGTACGCCGTTCCGCGTACCGCGTTCGTGTCGGCCTTCCGCGAGGTCACGCAGCTGATCAACAACTCCACCTGGAACGTGAACTTCCCGATCGAGGTGCGCGTGGTCCCGGGCGACGACCTGTGGCTGTCCACGGCGCACGGCCGCGACACCGCGTACATCGCCTGCCACATGTATCAGGGCACACGGTTCGAGGAGTACTTCAAGGCCGTCGAGCAAGTGCTCGTCGGACACGAGGGCCGGCCGCACTGGGGCAAGATGCACACCCGCGACGCCGAGTACCTGGGCAAGGCCTACCCGCGCTTCGAGGACTTCCTCGGAGTGCGCGACCGGGTGGACCCGAAGCGGTTGTTCGCCAACGAGTACACCCGGCGCGTGTTCGGGGACTGAGGATCCGGGGCGGTATACGACCGACCACCGGCACCGGCACCAGCTCCAGCTCCAGCTCCAGGAACACGGTCTGCAGGACCCCGGCCTCCCCCATCTCGCCACATTGAACTCCTAGCATCGGCACGGAAAGTGAGTGCTCGATCACGCTCGGGAGTTTTTCGGTGGCGACGGAACAGGAAACCGGCACGAAACAGCGGCGCCTGGCGGCGGTGCTCGGCGTGTCCGGGGCGACGCTGGCCGCCGCGGCGCTCGCGGCGGTGAGCGCGGCCCAGGGCGCCGTCGGGCCGATCACCGGGACCTCGCCGCTCGCCCCGCCGCTGGGCGCCTGTATCGGCGCGCAGTGCCCGGGAACGTGGCCGATGCCGCACAACGGCGACTTCGCCGGCCGCGACGCCGCGATCAACATCTTCAGCGGTGCGAACTTCTCCGCGACCGGCCGGGCCGCGGAGGCCGAGGGCAAGATCGTGACGCTCGGCGACTTCACGGTGGACAAGGCCGGAGGCGGCCTGTTCAACGCCGGCGTGGTCGGGGTCGGCTCGCGGGTCCCGCCGCCGGACGGCACGGACTTCCTGACGGTCGGCGGGAACATCGACATCAAGAGCGGCAACCGGCTGGAAGTCGGCGGCAGCGACTCCAAGACCACGGCTTACGGCGACGTGCGCTACGCCGGGACGCTGAGCGGCCGGGTGGACGTGGTCGCTCCGAGCAAGACCGTCCACGACGCGCAGGCCACCGCGCCGTACGCGGCGCTGCGCACCTACATCCAGGACCGCTCCGCCTGCGCCGCCACGGCGCCAGCGACCGGAAGCGTCACCGTGGACGGCCCACTGGTGACCTTCCGCGGCGATGGCGCCAGCATGCTGCAGGTCTTCGACGTACCCGGGGACATCGGCGGGGCCAGGGCCGCGGACTTGGTGTTCACCGGGATCCCCGCCGGGGCCAGCGTCCTGGTCAACATGACCGGGAGCAGCCCGACGCTGAACACCAACACCGGCAGCGGCTTCCCCGGCGACCAGCTGACGGAGATGCGGCCGCGGCTGATGTGGAACTTCCCGAACGCCACCACGGCCGAGGTCAAGGGCGGCGCGCAGTTCCAGGGGTCGATCCTCGGCGGCACCCCGGGCGGGACGCTCACCATCTCGACGCCGGGCCAGAACGGCCGGGTGTACGTGGCCGGGAGCCTGGTGCTGACCAACGCCAGCGCCGGGTCGGAGATCCACGCGTACCCGTTCGACGGGGTGCTGCCGGAGTGCGGGGCGACGCCGAACTCGTCCTCCTCGACTTCGACGACCTCGACGAGTTCCTCGTCCAGCAGCAGCTCGTCGTCGCCGTCCGAGCCCACAGTGGGACCCTCGACCTCCACCACCCCCAGCCGGCCCACCCCCACGACGCCCACCACCCCCACCGGCACGACGACCCTGCCCACGACGCCCACGGGGACCGGCCCGACGGCCTCCGCGTCCGCCCGCGAGCACGGCCTGGCCGCGACCGGCAGCAGCTTCGCCCCGCTCCTCGGCCTGGCCGCGGCCGCCCTGGTCGGCGGGGCCGGCGTCCTGGGCTTCACCTCCCGCAAGAAGGGCAAGCACGCCTGATGTGAGACGGCAGGTCCGCATCCCGGACGACAGTGGACGCGTCCGGGATGCGCTGTCAGGCTGATGACCATGTCCCGTGCCGGAATCGCCCTCGTGAGCCGACGCCATGTCGACTACGGACGTCTGTCCAGCATGGCCTGTACGGTCCGCACCGCGAACTGACCGCGCTGCTCAGCGGCATTCCGCCGCCCTCCCACCGGCCGTATGAACCCTCGCTAAGGACTCCTCCGCCATGACCGCCACCCCGTCCACGCCTGCCCGCGCCGGCCGACCCCGCCAGCAGCGCGGCGAGGGCCAGTGGGCCAAAGGCTATTTCACCCCGCTGAACGCCAACGAGCAGACCAAGAAGGACGACGACGGCCTGAACGTGCGGGCCCGCATCGAGAACATCTACGCCTATCGCGGGTTCGACGCCATCGACGGCGGCGACCTGCGCGGCCGGTTCCGCTGGTGGGGCCTGTACACCCAGCGCCGCCCCGGCATCGACGGCGGCAAGACCGGCATCCTGGAGCCGGAGGACCTCGACGACAAGTACTTCATGCTGCGGGTGCGCATCGACGGCGGCCGGCTGAGCCTGGCCCAGCTGCGCGCCATCGCCGAGGTCTCGGAGAAGTACGCGCGCGGCACCGCCGACGTCACCGACCGGCAGAACATCCAGCTGCACTGGGTGCGGATCGAGGACGTGCCGTCGATCTGGAAGACGCTGGAGGGTGTCGGCCTGAGCACCGCCGAGGCCTGCGGCGACGTCCCGCGCGTGATCCTCGGCTCGCCGGTGGCCGGCATCTCCGCCGCCGAGGTCATCGACGGCACCCCGGCGATCGAGGAGATCTCCCGGCGCTACATCGGCAACCCGGAGTTCTCCAACCTCCCCCGCAAGTTCAAGACCGCGATCAGCGGCCTGCAGGACGTGGTCCACGAGATCAACGACATCTCGTTCGTCGGCGTGGTCCACCCCGAGCTCGGCCCGGGCTTCGACCTGTGGGTCGGCGGCGGCCTGTCGACGAACCCGCACTTCGCCAAGCGGCTCAACGCCTTCGTGCCGCTGGAGGAGGTCCCGGAGGTCTGGGCCGGCGTCTGCAGCATCTTCCGCGACTACGGCTACCGCCGCCTGCGCAGCCGCGCGCGCCTGAAGTTCCTGGTCGCGGACTGGGGCGCGGCGAAGTTCCGCGAGGTGCTGGAGACCGAGTACCTCAAGCGCCCGCTGACCGACGGCCCGGCGCCGGAGCCCGCGCCGACCTACGAGCGCGACCACATCGGCGTGCACGTCCAGAAGGACGGCAACCACTACGTCGGCTTCGCCCCGCGCGTCGGCCGCGTCGACGGCGCGACCCTGGCCAAGATCGCCGACCTGGCCGAGGCCGCGGGCTCGGACCGGGTGCGCACCACCACCGAGCAGAAGCTGCTGATCCTGGACGTGGCCGAGGAGCGGGTCGAGGAGTTGGTCAGCGCCCTGGAGGCGCTGGACCTGCAGGTCCGCCCCTCGGTGTTCCGGCGCTCCACGATGGCCTGCACCGGCATCGAGTTCTGCAAGCTGGCGATCGTGGAGACCAAGAAGAGCGCGTCGAACCTGATCGACGAGCTCGAACGCCGGCTGCCGGGCTTCGACCAGCCGCTGACCATCAACGTGAACGGCTGCCCCAACTCCTGCGCGCGCATCCAGGTCGCCGACATCGGCCTGAAGGGCCAGTTGGTCCTGGACGAGAACGGCGAGCAGGTCGAGGGGTACCAGGTGCACCTCGGCGGCCACCTCGGGGCACAGGTCAAAAAAGAGGCAGAGTCCACGGACCCGGCGGACGTCGAGGACGGCGCGTTCGGCCGCAAGGTGCGCGGCCTGAAGGTGACCGCGGCGGCGCTGCCGGACTACGTCGAGCGTCTGGCGCGCCGGTTCCAGGAGCAGCGGACCGAGGACGAGACGTTCGCTCAGTGGACGGCGCGCGCCTCGGAGGCGGACCTGTCGTGAAGGTGGATCTTGTGAAAGCGGACCTGTCGTGAGCGAGCGCGCGGCCCCGGCGTACTGCCCGTACTGCGGTGACGAGGACCTCCGTCCGGAGGAAGGCGGTCACCGGCGGTGGTCGTGCCGCTCGTGCCGACGGGTATTCGAAGTCGCGTTCGTCGGCCTGCTGGCGCCCGGCGCCGGCCGGCCGGCCGGAGCGGACAATGCGCCGCATTCTGCCCCGCATTCCGGGTCCGGGTCCTGACAACCGAATGCCAAGTTATCCCCAAAGGCACAGTAAAAGCCCTCCCAAAAGCGGCTCCGTGCGACCAGAATGGTCTGTGACGACCCCATAAGGAGCCGCCTGTGACCATTTTCGGACCCGACATATCGTCCTATCAGAGCGGGCTGAGCTTGTCCCGGCTCACGGACGCCTCGTTCGTCATAGCCAAGACGACCGAGGGTACCTACTACACCGATGCCGACTACCAGACCTGGCGAACCCAGGCCGCACAGCTCGGCAAACCGTTCTTCTGGTACCACTTCCTGTCCGGCGAGAGTGCCACGGCCCAGGCCCAGCACACCGCGGCCAACGTGGGTGACAGCTCCCTGCCGGGCATGCTGGACGCCGAGCCCGCGGGATCGTTCTCGCCGTCCCTGGACCAGATCCTGGCGTACATCGACGCCGCGCACGCCGCGGGGCTCAATCTGCGCCTTCTCTACCTCCCGCAGTGGTACTGGGCGCAGATCGGTTCGCCCGGTCTGTCCGCGGTGGCCAACCGGGGAGTCTCGCTCGTCTCTTCGGTGTACCCGGGCGGCTCGGGGGGCCCGGCGAACATCTATCCCGGAGACGGGGCCGCCGGCTGGCAGCCCTACGGCGGGATGACACCCCTGATCTACCAGTTCACGAACCAGGCGTCCGACGGCGGACAGCCGTTGGACTACAACGCGTTCCGGGGGACGGCCTCGGATCTGATCTCGGCGCTGAATCCAGGCACCGGCACCCCTTCCCCTTCGGAGGACGATGACATGCCCGCATTCGCTACAGGAGAGGTCGCGACAGGCGCCGGCGCTGTGACGATCGTGCTGCCGCCGCCGGCGAACATCGGCAGCGCCGGCTGGGGCAACGTGTGGTTCAGCCTCGGCGCCGACTTCGGCACGGCGCACGTGCGCGTCGCCATCTTCACGCACGGCGAGGGATGGTCGCACATCTACCAGGACGTGGTCGTCGACGCCGCGGCCGACCGCGTGAACCCGTTCGGCGGTCCGCTGCCGAGCGGCGTGCAGAAGATCAGCGTCGCCCGCCGGGCGAACCCGGACACCCCGCTGGCGTACCTCATCGAGGCCACTCACCGCTGAGGGGCATGACAAGGGACGGGCAAGGGTTCCGGCCGCACATCGCAGGGTGAGCATCAAGGAAACCTTCGCTTAATCGTTTGAGGCCAACCCGTTGACCCGGGTTGGCCTCATTGCTAGTTTCCCCCTCGCAGACGATCTCAGGGACCGGAAGTTCCCGGGTTTCGTCGGGCGCTGACAGGCCCCATCGCATCGCACCACGGACGTTCACGGCGAGCGCGCGGTACCGCCGCGTGCCGATCCCGTGCGCCCGCGCACCAAACACGCCGCTGCGGCCAACCCCGGCCGGGCGGCGAGGTCCCAGCGAGAGGAAGCCACCACATGCTCCACACCCCCACGACCCGCCGTGGCAAGGCGCGCCTGGCCGCCGCCGCCATCGGCGCCAGTGCCGCGCTGCTCGCCGCGCTCGGCACTTCCGGGACGGCGCAGGCCGGCGCTCCGGCCCCGCACCTGCGTACCGGCGTGCTCCCCACCGTCGCCGGCGCCGCAGCCATCCGCGCGCAGGCCGCCCACGAGGCCGGCCTCGCGAAGACGGCCGCGACCGGTCCGGAGACGCTGTCCTACGGCGGCGGCATCGACGGCATCGGTGTGATGGACCAGCACCCGAAGGTCTACCTCATCTTCTATGGGAGCCAGTGGGGCACTCAGGGCAAGGACGCCAACGGCAACCTGACCTTCTCCAACGACCCGCAGAAGGGCGCAGCGCCGGCCCAGATGCTCTTCAAGGGCATAGGCACCGGCGGTGAGGCGTGGTCCGGGACCATGACGCAGTACTGCGACGGCTCGGGGGTCAAGACCGGCGCGACCAGCTGCCCCTCCGGCGCTCTGCACGTGCCCTACCCGACCGGCGGCGTGCTCGCCGGCGCCTGGTACGACAACTCCGCCAAGTCCCCGGCCGCCGCCAGCGGCCACCAGCTCGGTGAGGAGGCGCTGAAGGCCGCGAAGCACTTCGGCAACACCACCGCGGCGAAGAACCGGGGCGCCTACTACGTGATCCTGTCCCCGCACGGCTCCAACCCGGACAACTACCAGGGCCAGTACTGCGCCTGGCACGACTACAACGGCGACACCACGCTGACCGGCGGCGCCATCGCGTCCACCGTCGGCGACTTCGCCTTCTCCAACCAGCCGTACAACATGGACTCCGGCCAGGGCTGCGGCGTCAACTTCCTGAACTCCGGCAGCAAGGGCACGCTGGACGGCTGGACCATGACCCTGGGCCACGAGTACAGCGAGACCATCACCGACCAGAACCCGGCCGGCGGCTGGACCAACAACGTCGCGGGCTCGGCCTACCAGGGTCAGGAGAACGCCGACGAGTGCGCCTGGCTCAAGGGCGTGACCGGCGGCGCCGGCAACGTGAAGTTCGGCAACGGCACCTACACCTTCCAGGGCAGCTGGTCCAACGACACCAACGTCTGCGCGCTGACGCACGCGACGGTGAAGTAACCCTGCTCTAGGAGCGAAGTAACCCTGTTCTAAGAGCTATGCGATTCCCGCCGAGTTCTCAGCCCTCGGGCTGGGGCTCGGCGGGAGTCCACAGGTCCTGCCGCGGCGGCATCACCGAGGCGCCGGAAGCGCCGAGCTGGTCGTGGGCCGGGTCCGGCTGTGCCGGGAGCATGATCGTCGGCGCGTCGTCCGAGCCGGGTTGCGGGGGGAGCATGAGGGTTGGCTCGTCGTCCGCCTGCTGTTGGGGGATCGCGGTGTGCCCAACAGGGGCGGGCACACCGAGAGCGTCGTGCTGCGGAGCCTCTCCGTACACTTCTACTCCGTTCGTTCGTGCCGTCGCGACCAGACTCTGCCGCACTTGCGGCCAGGTCGCCATCACCAGCGCCGCGAACACCCCGGCCTGGAGCGTCTTCTCGCGCCCGAGCGCACCGCGGTACACGACCTCGCTCACCACGTCGCCGCCGCGCGCCTTCGTCAACCGCGGCGCCGCGAACTCTCCCAGCAGCGCCATCGCGTGGTCCACCACCCACTTGCGGCCCGGCAGCGGCGGCAGCAGGTGCCGGATCTTCTCCGCTTCACGGGCCATCGCCGCGTCGGAGACCACGTCGACCACGTCCCGCACGATCACCCGGACGGCCTTGCCCCAGGGCACGTCCTCGCCGTCGAAGGCCATGTGGTCCGGTCCGACGGCCACCTCGCCGTAGCGGTCGAGCAGCCCCAGGGGTTTGAGCGCCAATGAGGGAAGGTCGGTGCGCCGCCGCAGATACGCCGCGAGGGAGATCTCCCACAAAGCGGCGGCCGGCACGGATGGCATCGGGATCGTCGGTATCTTCTGGTCCCCCACGCGGCTCACTCTAGCGACCCCGGCTCGGGCCCCCTCCCCGAGACTGGCGGCATGCCTACTGTCGCGGACGTGCTGTGGAAAATGCTCGCCGATGCCGGAGTGCGGCGCTGTTACGGGATAGTGGGCGACGCCCTGAACCCGGCGATCGACGCGCTGCGGCGGGCCGGCGACATCGACTTCGTCCACGTCCGGCACGAGGAGTGGGGCGTGTTCGCGGCGGTCGCGGAGGCGAAGATGTCCGGGCGTCCGGTCGCGGTGTGCGGGACCGCCGGCCCCGGCGTGAGCCACCTGATCAACGGTCTGATCGACGCCCGCAAGGAGGGCGCCCCGGTGATCGCGATCGCCGGCGACGTCGAGACCGCCATCATGGACACCGACGGTTTGGAAGAGCTGAACCCTTATACGTTCTTCAATGTGGCGTCCCTCTATACGGGACGCCTGGTAGACCCCAAACAGCTGCGCCCCGTAGTGACCTCCGCGATCACCACCGCGCTGACCGAGCACGGCCCGACGGTGATCTCGCTGCCCGGCGACGTCGCAGCGGCGGACGCACCGGATGTGGCGACGCATATAGCGTTGCCCAACACTGTCGCGGGCCCCGCGCCTGACGAGGACATCGCCGAGCTCGCCGACATCATCAACGGCGCGAAGACCGTCACCATCTTCGGCGGCGAGGGCTGCCAGAACGCCAGGGACCAGGTCCGCGTGCTCGCGGACAAGCTGAACGCACCGGTCGGCTACAGCTTCAAGGGCAAACAGTGGCTGGAGTACGACAACCCGCATGCGGTCGGCATGACCGGACTGCTCGGCTACGGCGGCTGCTGGGAAGCGGCGAACCACGCCGACGTGCTCCTGATGCTGGGTACTGACTTCCCGTTCCCACAGTTCCTCCCGCACAAGGGCGTGAAGGTGGTCCAGGTGGACCGGGACGGACGCCGCCTGGGCCGCCGGGTACCGCTGGCGCACGGACTGGTTGGCGATGTCGGAGCGACCCTGGACCGCCTGATCCCGCAGGTGACTCCTAAGTCCGACGACGCCTTCCTGCGTAAGTGTCTAAAGAAGACAGAAGAGTTCGACAAACAGCTCCAGCACTACGTCGAACACGGTCCGGCGCTCAAGCAGATCCGACCCGAGTACCTGACAGCGACGCTCGACAGGCTCGCCCCCGCAGAGGCGGTGTTCACTGTGGACACCGGTACCGCCTGCATCTGGGCCGCGCACTATCTGCACTTCGGCCCGAAGCGCCACATGTTCGGCAGCCTCACGTGGGCCTCCATGGCCAGCGCCTCACCCAACGCGTTCGGCGCCAAGATGGCCTTCCCGGACCGTGCGGCGATCGCGCTGTGCGGCGACGGCGGTTTCACGATGCTCGGCCTCGGCGACCTTCTCACGGAGGTGCAGCGCAAGGCCGAGATCGTCCACGTGATCCTGAACAACGGCAAGCTCGACTTCGTCTGGATCGAGATGCAGGAAGCCGGGCTCACGCCGTGGGGCGTCGACTTCCAGAACCCGGACTTCGCGAAGGTCGGCGAGGCGATGGGCGCCAAGGGCATCAGGATCGAGCGCCCCGCCGACCTGGAGCAGGGGCTGAAGGAGGCGTTGAACCACCGCGGCGGACCCGTGGTGGTCGACGTGGTCGTCGATCCCTATGCCTTGGCGCTACCGGCGCACACTCCGGCGGAAACCATTAAGGGCTTCACGCTCAGCGTCGCCAAGCAGGCGCTCACCGGGCACCTCGGAGACGTCGTCAAGGAGGCGACGCACAACGTGCGGCTGCTTTAAAGGTCCGCAAAGGTCCGCGGCGCCATAGAGCTCAGATCGCCTCCGCGAGCCGATCCACCTGACCCGGATCGCGGCCGTAGCAGTAGAGCACCACCTCGTCGACTCCGAGTTCCGCGTACTGCGCGATGGTCTGCCGGATCGTCGCCGGAGTCGTGAGCATCCCCTCGACCATCCGATCGGCCCTGCCGCCGGTGAACCGGTAGTACGCGGCCATGGCCGTCCGGGCGTCGTCGACGACGTCCTCAGGACCGAGCGCGACGTTCGCCTGAGCCACGATCCGCGGCCGTCCGGACCGGCCGGCCTCGTCCCAACAGCGGCGCACCGTCTCGATCAGCGGCCCGATCCACGACGGCGCCGCGGCGGCGAGGAACCCGTCGCCGAAGTGGGCCACGCGAGCCAGCGCGGCCGGACGGAACCCGCCGAACAGCACCTCGGGACCGTTCGCGCGGTACGGACGCGGGCCGATCGGCCCGACGGTGTCGCTATGGGGAGCGCCGGACCAGATCCGCTGCATGACGCGCATCTGCCGGTCGAGCAGACGTCCCCGGGTGTGCAGGTCCGTCCCGGCCGCCTCGTGGTCGTCCTCGCGACCGCCGACGCCCAGACCGAGGACGAACCGGCCGCCGCTGAGCCGATCGAGGGTGGCGGCTTGTTTGGCCAACAGGACCGGCTCCCGCAGCGGCGCGAGCAGCACCTCGGTCTGCAGCCGTACGCGGCTGGTCGCGCCGGCCAGGACGGCCAGGGTGACCAGGGGCTCCGGATTGTCGTAGACGAGCCGGTCGAGCAGGCCGAGCGTGGTGAACGGTCCGGTGTCAGCGGCGCGGGCCCAGTCGAGCAGCAGCTCGGGGGCGCTGATGGGCAGACCGATTCCGACTTCCATGGGAAAACCTCCGTGAGGGCACGACTAATCGATGCCGCCCTCTCCAGGACTTCGACGCTGCGAAGCGTAGGGCTCCCGTTCTGCGGCGTTCGTGCTGAGGAGCTCCCTGTCGGAGTATTCGGCAGCCTAAAGCGCGATCCGCGGCCGGAACAAACCCATTTCGGCACCGCGGAGTGGCGTGAGACACACAGTCCGCATCATGGACGACAGTGGACGACCCGCGGACCGCGTGCGACTCTCTAGTCATGTCTCGTGCTGGAATCGCGCTCGTCGGTCGGCGTCACGTCGACTTCGGACGGCTGTCCAGCATGGTCTGTATGCCGGTCCAGTAGACCTCGCCCGCGATCTGCCGTTCAAGATCTTCCAGGGCCACGGTCCGCCGGCACTCCCCCCACGCCGTCCGTGTGACGCCGCTTCCGCGCGGCGCCCGGCGCGTCGGGCGTCCGGCACGCCCGTGTGCCCGCCACTGTAAGGGGAAGCCCCGAAATGTCAGCGGACACCACGCTCGCGTCGGTCGACCCGGCCTCGACGGGACGTACCGACCTGCGGGCGCTGGCCGAGAAGGCCAACGCGGAACTCGAACACGCCCCGGCCGGGCGCGTCGTCGAGTGGGCCCACGCCACCTTCGGCGCGGACCTGGTCGTCGCCTCGTCCATGGCCGACACCCACCTGGTGCACCTGGCGTCCACCGCGGCGCCGGGCATCGACGTCGCCTTCCTGGACACCGGCTACCACTTCGCCGAGACCATCGGCACGCGCGACGCGGTGGCCGAGGTGTACCCGGTGCGGCTGCTGAACATCACGCCGCTGCAGACCGTGGCCGAGCAGGACGCCGAGTACGGCCCCCGGCTGCACGAGCGCGACCCCGACAGGTGTTGCGCGCTGCGCAAGGTCGAGCCGCTGGAGCGCGCGCTGAAGCCCTACGTCGCCTGGATCAACGGCATGCGCCGCGAGGAGTCCCCGACCCGCGCGGACATCCCGGTGATCGGCTACGACGCCAAGCGCGACATGGTCAAGATCTCGCCGCTGGCCGCCTGGACCCAGGACGACCTGGACGCCTACATCACCGACAACGGAGTCCTGACCAACCCCCTGTTCCTTGAGGGCTACACCTCGATCGGCTGCGAGCCCTGCACGCGCAAGCCCCTGCCGGGCGAGGACCCGCGGGCCGGGCGCTGGGCCGGCAACGCCAAGACCGAATGCGGACTGCACACCTGACATGAGCACCCTGACCCACGACGAGACCGCCCCGGCGCACGATCATCTGCGCACGCTGGAAGCCGAGGCGGTCCACATCATCCGCGAGGTGGCAGCCGAGTTCGAGCGGCCGGTGCTGCTGTTCTCCGGCGGCAAGGACTCGATCGTCATGCTGCACCTGGCGCTGAAGGCGTTCGCGCCGGCGCCGGTGCCGTTCGGGCTGCTGCACGTGGACACCGGCCACAACTTCCCCGAGGTGCTGGCCGTGCGCGACCGCACCGTCGCCGAGCACGGGCTGCGGTTGTTCGTGGCGCACGTGCAGGACTACATCGACGACGGCCGCCTGGTCGAGCGCCCCGACGGCACCCGCAATCCGCTGCAGACGGTGCCGCTGGTCGACGCGATCCAATCCCACAAGTTCGACGCCGTCTTCGGAGGCGGTCGCCGCGACGAGGAGAAGGCCCGCGCGAAAGAGCGGGTCTTCTCGCTGCGTGACGACTTCGGGCAGTGGGACCCCAAGCGCCAGCGTCCGGAGCTGTGGCGGCTGTACAACGGCCGGCACCGCCCCGGGGAACACGTGCGCGTGTTCCCGCTGTCGAACTGGACCGAGCTGGACGTCTGGCAGTACATCGCCGAGCAGGAGATCGAGCTGCCGGAGATCTACTACGCGCACGAACGCCAGGTGTTCGCCCGCGGCGGCATGTGGCTGTCCCCGGGCGAGTGGGGCGGTCCGCGCGAGGGCGAGACGGTGCAGACCCGCGTGGTGCGCTACCGCACCGTCGGGGACATGTCGTGCACCGGCGCGGTCGACTCCGACGCCTCCGACGTCGCCGCGGTCATCGAAGAGATCACCGCCTCCCGGATCACCGAGCGCGGGTCCTCCCGCGCGGACGACCGCCTTTCCGAGGCCGCCATGGAGGACCGCAAGCGAGAGGGGTACTTCTAATGACTGTGCTGCTGGACGCGCCGACCGCGAAGGACACCCAGGTCGCAGGACTGCTGCGGCTGGCCACCGCCGGCTCGGTGGACGACGGGAAGTCGACCCTGGTGGGCCGGCTGCTCTACGACACCAAGTCGGTGCTGGCCGACCAGTACGAGGCCGTGGAGCGCACCTCGCGCAACCGCGGCCTGGAGCAGGCCGACCTGGCGCTGCTCACCGACGGCCTGCGCTCGGAGCGCGAGCAGGGCATCACCATCGACGTCGCCTACCGCTACTTCGCCACGCCGCGCCGGCGCTTCATCCTGGCCGACACCCCCGGGCACGTGCAGTACACCCGCAACATGGTCACCGGCGCCTCCACCGCCGAGCTCGCCGTGATCCTGGTCGACGCGCGCAAGGGGCTGGCCGAGCAGACCCGCCGCCACACCGCCGTCTCCGCGCTCCTGCGGGTGCCGCGGGTCCTGCTGGCGGTGAACAAGATGGACCTGGTCGACTTCGACAAGGACCGGTTCGCCGAGATCGAGGCCGACTTCGCCGCCTACGCCACCGCGCTGGGCATCGAGCACCACGCCGCCCTGCCGGTCTCGGCGCTGCGCGGCGACAACGTCGTGGAGCCCTCGGCGGATCTGGCCTGGTTCGAGGGCCCGACGCTGCTGGAGTTCCTGGAGAACGTGCCGGTGCAGACCGAGCGGCGCCCGGCCGGCCGGTTCCCGGTGCAGTACGTGATCCGGCACCAGTCCGCCGACTACCGCGGCTACGCCGGCACCATCGCCTCCGGGCACCTGGAGGTCGGCGACCCGATCGTGGTGCTGCCCTCGGGCCAGCGCTCGACCATCGCCGCCATAGACCTGCTGGGCCGCCCGGCCGAGCGCGCCACCGCCGGCCAGGCCGCGACCCTGCTGCTGGCCGACGAGCTGGACGTCTCGCGCGGCGACCTGATCGCCCCGGCCGAGGCCGCCCCGGCCGCCGTGCAGGACGTGGTGGCGACCGTGTGCCACCTGTCGGAGAAGCCGCTGAAGGTCGGCGACCGGGTGCTGCTGAAGCACACGACCCGCACGGTCAAGGCGATCGTGAAGGAGATCTCCGCCAAGCTGGACATCTCCGACCCGCTGGCCGCCGCGTCCTCGACCGCCGCCGACGCCGCCAACGCCGAGGCCGACGAGTTCGCCTGGGACGACGACGCCCCCACCGCGCACACCCTGCACGCCAACGACATCGGCCGCGTGGTCCTGCGCACCGCCTCGCCGATCCTGCTGGAGCCCTACGCCGCGGACCGCGAGACCGGGTCCTTCCTGCTGATCGACCCCGCCAGCGGCGACACCCTCACCGCCGGCATGTCCGGGGACCCGCTGGGGGTCTTCTCGTGATCGAACACGCTTTGTTCTCCCAGAACTTCACGGGGGACGTCCGATGTCGGGCCGCCGGGCAGCACCTCAGGCCCCTGTTCCGACATCGAAGATCCCCGTAGTCCCGCAGTCCCTGGAGCGCACGTTGATACGAAGGGCTTTCTCCACCGTCGCCGCGACCGTCGCGGCCGGCTGGATGCTCGTGTCGCTGGTGATCGTCATCGCCGCGTACGTCTCCACCACGGATCACTCCTCCGGATCGACCACGGCCTCCTCCACCACCGCCGCGGGCGCCACGTCCACGGCCGCCGGGGAGCTGCGGCTGGGCTACTTCGCGAACGTCACGCACGCCACGGCCGTGGTCGGGGTCGCGCACGGCGACTTCGCCAAGGCCCTGGGCTCCACCAAGCTGACCACCCAGATCTACAACGCCGGCCCCGCGGAGATGACCGCGCTGCTCGGCGGCCAGCTGGACGCCGCCTACGTCGGGCCCTCCTCGGCCCTGTCGGCCTTCGCGCAGTCGCACGGCCAGGCGCTGAAGATCGTCGCCGGCGCCACCAGCGGCGGTGCGGAGCTGGTGGTCCGGCCCGGGATCGCCGGCGTGGCCGACCTCAAGGGCAAGACCCTCGCGACCCCGCAGAAGGGCAACACCCAGGACGTCGCCCTGCGCGCCTGGCTGAAGCAGAACGGCCTGACCGCCAACCCGGACGGCACCGGCGACGTGTCGGTGAACCCGCAGGACAACGCCGCCACCCTGGACCAGTTCAAGGCCGGGCACATCGACGGCGCCTGGCTCCCTGAGCCCTGGGCCTCGCGCATGGTCCTGGAGGCCGGGGCGAAGGTGCTCGTCGACGAGCGCACCCTGTGGCCCGGCGGGCAGTTCGCGGCCACCGACCTGGTGGTGTCCAGCACCTTCCTCGCCGCGCACCCGGACACCGTCAGGGCCCTGATCGACGGCCAAATCGCGGCCAACCAGTGGATCGCCTCGGCTCCCGCCGACGCCCAGAAGCTGGTCAACGACCAGCTGAAGAAGCTCACCGGCAAGGCCCTCACCGCCGCCGAGATCCAGCGCGCGTTCAGCGAGCAGACGGCGACCGACGACCCGCTGGCCGCCTCGCTCCAGACCTCGATGGATCACGCCGTGTCCACCGGGCTGCTCAAGAAGACAGATCTGCACGGCATCTTCGACCTGACGCTGCTGAACACCGAACTGGCCAAGGACGGCCGGCCCGCGGTGTCCGACGCCGGGCTGTCCACCAAGTAGCGCCAGAGAGTTAAGGGGAGACCGCCATGACCGCCGCCATCGCTGAAACCACCACCGACGCCGTCGCCTCGGGCCACTCCCCGGAGTCCCGTCCGGCCGTCCGGCTGACCAAGGTCGGCAAGACCTTCCGGGGCGGGGCCCCGGTGCTCGACGGCATCGACCTGACCGTCGCGCCGGGCGAGTTCGTGTGCCTGCTCGGCGCCTCGGGCTGCGGCAAGTCCACGCTGCTGAACCTGGTCGCCGACCTGGACGCGCCGAGCGCCGGCACCGTCGAGGTGCCCTCCGGCCGCGCCGCCCTGATGTTCCAGGAGTCGGCGCTGTTCCCGTGGCTGACCGCCGGGGAGAACATAGACCTGGCGCTGCGGCTGCGCGGCCTGTCCGGCCGCCGCGACCGCCGCGCCGAGACCGAGCGGCTGCTGGACCTGGTCCGGCTGCGCGGCGCCTACGACAAGCGTCCGCACCAGCTCTCCGGCGGCATGCGGCAGCGCGTCGCACTGGCCCGGGCGCTGGCCCAGGACAGCCCGGTGCTGCTGATGGACGAGCCGTTCGCCGCGCTGGACGCCATCACCCGCGACGTGCTGCACGAGGAGCTCATCCGGCTGTGGGAGGCCACCGGGCTCGCGGTGCTGTTCGTCACGCACAACGTGCGCGAGGCGGTGCGCCTGGGCCAGCGGGTCGTGCTGCTGTCCTCGCGACCCGGCCGGGTCGCGCAGGAGTGGCGCGTGGACATCCCGCAGCCGCGCCGCATCGAGGACAAGGCGGTGGCGGACCTGTCGGTCGAGATCACCGATCACCTGCGCAAGGAGATCAGCCGCCATGGCCGCTGACACCGACACCGGCGGCCGGCCCGGCGACACTCTCGCACACATCGAAGCCGGCCTTGACGCGCTGGAAACATCGGCGGAACCGGAATCCAGCAGACTCAGGAGCGTGGCCGCCTCCGTCATCCCGCCGATCGTCGCCGTCGCGCTGATCCTCGCCGTCTGGCAGATCCTCTACGCGGCGAAGATCTGGCCGGACTGGAAGCTGCCCGGGCCCTCGCAGGTCTTCTCCTCGCTCAAGGACACCTTCTCCGGCGGCGACGCCTGGGGAGCGGTCGGCCACAGCATCGCGCACGGCGCGGTCGGCTTCGGAGCCTCGGTCGCCCTGGGCACCCCGCTGGGCATCCTGGTCAGCCGGTTCAAGACGATCCGGGCCGGCATCGGCCCGATCCTGTCCGGCCTGCAGTCGCTGCCCTCGGTGGCCTGGGTCCCGCCGGCTCTGATGTTCTTCGGCCCGACCCCGGCCATGCTCTACACCGTCGTGCTGCTCGGCGCGGTGCCCTCGATCTCGGTCGGCGTCGTGTCCGGGCTGGACCAGGTGCCGCCGCTGTACCTGCGGGTCGGCCACAACATCGGCGCCCGGGGCCTGGCCTCGGTGCGGTACGTGCTGCTGCCGGCGGCGCTGCCCGGCTACCTCGCGGGGCTGCGCCAGGGCTGGGCCTTCGCCTGGCGCTCGCTGCTGGCCTCGGAGATCATCGTGCAGTCGGCGAACCTCGGACACTCGCTGGGATTCCTGCTGAAGAACTCCCAGGACGCCAACGACATGTCCGGGGCGTTCGCGGCGATCGTGCTCATCCTGGCCGTCGGGGTGGCGGTCAACCAGCTGCTCTTCGCGCCGCTGGAGCGGCGCGTGCTCAAGGCGAGGGGGTTGGCGTGAACCAGGCGGGTGCGATGCTGGCGGTCGCCCACGGGAGCCGCGACCCGCGGCACCGCGAGGTCATCACAGGGCTCGTGGACGCGGTACGCGAGCAGCGGCCGGGGCTGCGGGTCGAGACGGCCTTCCTCGACCACTGCGGTCCGACGACCGCGCGCGCCCTGCACGGCCTGGTCCGTGACGGGTACCAGCAGGTGAAGGTGGTGCCGCTGCTGCTGAACACCGCCTTCCACGTGCGGCAGGACATCCCGGCGGCGGTGGCCGCCGCGCACGAGTCGCTGCCGCGGCGTTGGAAGGCCGGGGTGGCGCAGCCGATGGTGGCCGAGCCGCTGGGACCGCATCCGCTGCTGATGGCCGGCCTGGAGCGACGGCTGCGCGAGGCCGGGGTGTGGCCCGGCGACGAGGAGGCGTCGGTGGTGCTGGCCTGGGCCGGGTCCTCCGACCGGGTGGCCGCCGCGGCGGTGGACGAGCTGGCCGAGGACTGGCAGCGCAGCGGCTGGGAGCACGTGGTGCCGGTCCCGGCGGTCGGCGACCAGGCCGGGGACGCCGTGCGGGCGCTGCGCGAGCGCGGCGCGCGGCGGGTCGTGGTGGCGCCGTACTTCCTGGCGCCGGGGTTCCTGGCCGACCGGATCCGGGGCTCGGCGCTGCGCGCCGGGGCGGACGCGGTGGCGGCCGAGCTCGGGAACGCGCCCGAGGTGGCCTCGGCGGTGCTGGCACGGTTCGACGGGGCGATGACGGGCTGCCTGGCGCACGTGGCGTGAGCCGTGGCGTGGGACGGAGCCTGAGCCGTCACTTGAGCGATTCCGTCATTCGGGCATGCGGAATCAAGCCGGCGGAGGCAAGGTTGCAAGCGGCGAACCACAGCAACCTTTGAAAGGATCCGTGTATGCGCGCGATCGTCGTCGGCCAGACCGGCGGACCCGAGGTCCTGCAGCTCTCCGAGGTCAACGACCCGAAGCCGGGACCCGGTGAGCTCCTGGTGAAGGTCGGCGCCACCGGCGTGAACTTCATCGAGACCTACCAGCGCAGCGGCCTGTACGCCGTGAGTCTGCCGTTCACGCCGGGGGCCGAGACGGCCGGGCACGTGCTGGCGGTCGGCGAGGGCGTCACGGACTTCAAGCCCGGCGACCGGGTGGCGACCGTGGACGCCCGCGGCAGCTACGCCGAACAGGTGATCGTGCCGGCCGAGCGGGCCGTGGCGGTGCCGGACGGCGTGGACATCGAGACCGCCGCCGCCGTGATTCTGCAGGGCATGACCGCGCACTACCTGACGCAGAGCACGTACCCGATCAAGGCCGGCGAGACCGCGCTGGTGCACGCCGCGGCCGGCGGCATGGGCCTGCTGCTGACCCAGCTGGTGAAGGCGGCCGGCGGCAAGGTCATCGGCACCGTCTCCAGCGAGGCCAAGGCCAAGCTGGCGACCGACGCCGGCGCCGACGAGGTCATCCGCTACGACCAGGTGTCCGGCGAGGAACTGGCCGAGGAGGTCCGCCACCGCAACGGCGGGCAGGGCGTGCACGTGGCCTACGACGGAGTCGGCAAGGACACCTTCGAGGCCTCACTCGGCGCGCTGCGCGTGCGCGGGATGCTGGCCAGCTACGGCAACTCCTCCGGCCCGGTCCCGCCGGTCGCCCCGCTGCGGCTGATGCAGGCCGGCTCGCTGTTCCTGACGCGGCCCACGCTGGGCAACTACATCGTGGCCCGCCAGGAGCTGGAATGGCGCGCGAGCGACCTGTTCCGGTGGATCCAGGAGGGTGCGCTGAACGTCCGGATCGGCGCGACGTATCCGCTCGGCGAGGCCGGGCTGGCGCAGCAGGACCTGGAGTCGCGGAAGACCACCGGCAAGCTGCTGCTGATCCCGTAAGCACCGGTCCTCGGACAGGTCACGGCCGCGTCCCGGCTCGGGCCCGTTGGGCCGCCGGGCCGCGGCCGGCGGCGACGGCACACAGCAGCGCGGCGGTCGCGGTGGCAATCGGCCCGGCGTGCATGGTCGAGCCGAGGGCGTCGAGGCATTGGAACGCCGCCACCACCGCGGATGCGGCCAGCGCGGTCGCCGCCGCCAGCGACAGCCACGCCAGCCGGACCGCCGGCACCGTCAGCCGCAGCGACGACAGGACGATCAGACCGGCGCTCAGCCACCGCACCACGTGCAGGCAGTCCAGGTTGTGGCGGGCCGGCCAGGGGACGGCCAGCGACGCGAGAGTCAGCGCCGCGAACCCGAGGGTGGCCAGCGTGTTGGCCCGAGAACGGTCGGTACCGGGCTGCGCCGCCGTGACCATGGCACCCATGGTCACGCATATCATCGGATGAAACAAGGGCCTTGATAAAGCCCGGAAGATCAATCGAACTTCTGATGATCTGAAAACCGATCGACTGCCACAGGTGCACGGCCCGGGCGTTGCTCTCCACGACGGCGTTGAACTGCATCCCCTGATAGCCCTGCTCGCGAGCCCACTTCAGGGAGTACTCACCGAGCGCCCGACCGACGCCCCGACCCGCGGCCGCCGGATCCACCCATCTTGGCGGTGCCGAGGACCGTGCCGGCGTCGTCGACCGCGACCACGGTCAGCCCCGGCGGTCGCTCCATCCAGAGCGCGCGGCCCTCCTCCTCGGAGGGCTCGTAGGGGTAGACGTAGGTCTCCCCCTCGGCGCAGATGGTGCGGAAGAAGGGCCAGATGTGCAGCCAGTCCTCAGCGGTGGCTTCGCGGATGTGCACGGTCATGGCGCGACGATAGCGGCCGGTCAGCTGGCCCCGGTCTGGACCCGGTCCGGCCCCCGCCGGCAGAACCGCCGACCCGAAAGGGGCGTTGAGGGTGTGTTCGAATATTTCGAATATCAGGAAGCGAGCACGCGCTTCTTCTCCTCGTCGACGTCGTAGCCGGCCGGCGGCCACTTCGGGTCCAACCGCTCCAGCGTCTCGACGAGCAGGTTGGTGATCGCGAAGTTCCGGTACCACTTGCGGTCGGCGGGGATCACGTACCAGGGCGCGGTCTCCGTCGAGGTCAGGTTCAGCGCGGCCTGGTAGGCCTCGGCGTAGGCCGGCCACAGCTTGCGCTCGGCGACGTCGTTGGTGCTGTACTTCCACAGCTTCGTGGGGTCGTCCAGGCGGGCCAGCAGGCGTTCCTTCTGCGTGTCGCGGCTGATGTGCAGGAAGCACTTGACCACGGTCGTGCCCTGGTCGGCGAGTTCCTGTTCGAACTCGTTGATCAGGCCGTAGCGCAGCTCCCACTGCTCGCGCGGGACCAGGTCGCGGACCCGGACGATGAGGACGTCCTCATAGTGGCTGCGGTCGAAGACGCCGACCATGCCGGGCGCCGGCAGAGCCTTGCGGATGCGCCACAGGAAGTCGTGGGACAGCTCCTCCTCGGTCGGGGCCTTGAAGGAGGAGATGCGCAGGCCGCCGGGATCCATCACGCCGGCCACGTGCTTGACCGTGCCGCCCTTGCCCGAGGTGTCCATGCCCTGCAACACCAGCAGGAGGCTCTGGCGGGCCGGCTCGACGCCGCCCCGGGACTGCGCGAACAGCCGCTCCTGCAGGTCGGCCAGGCGCGCGGCGAGTTTCGGCAGCTTCTGGAGCGCCTCGGATTTCGAGTCGACGCCGGGGTGCGCGTCGGAGGGCAGCTTGCTCAGCTTGACCGGGGAATCGGGGGCCCGCAGCAGGTGCGTGAAAGACTTCGCCATGAAGGAAGACTGCCATCCGGGTTAACAGTTCGCATGCCATGGCGTCCGTTCCGGGACTGGGAACGGTGCCTGAGAACTACGCTCCCGCGCCGACGGCGGCTTCCTCGGCGGCGGCGAGCGCCACGCCGTCCCGGGCCAGGGCGGTGATCCGGGAGATCGCGCGCAGGTACTTCTTGCGGTATCCGCCGCGCAACAGCTCCGGGGTGAACAGCTCGCCGAGCGGCGTGCCGGAGGCGACGACCGGGACCTTGCGGTCGTAGAGCCGGTCTATCAGCACCACCAGGCGCAGGGCGACGTTCTGGTCGTCGAGCGGCCGCACGCCGGTGAGCCCGACCGCGCTGACGCCGTCGATCAGGGCGCCGTAGCGGCTGGGGTGGACCGCGGCCAGCTCGCCGGTCAGGCCCTCGAAGGTGTCGAGCGTGGCGCCGGAGTGCTGCTCAACGGTGCGCGCCACCGTGTCCTCGGCGACCGGGGCCGGCGGCGTGGGCAGATCGCGGTGGCGGTAGTCGGGGCCATCGACGCGCAGCACCTCGAAGCGCGCGGACAGCGCCTGGATCTCGCGCAGGAAGTCGGCGGCGGCGAAGCGGCCCTCGCCGAGCTTGTCCGGCAGCGTGTTGGAGGTCGCGGCCAGCTTCACGCCGCGGTCGGACAGGCGGGTGAGCAGCGTGGAGACCAGGACGGTGTCGCCGGGGTCGTCGAGCTCGAATTCGTCGATGCAGACCAGCGCGAAGTCCGACAGGCGCTCCACCGCGGCGGCGAAGCCGAGGGCCCCGACCAGACTCGTGTACTCGACGAAGGTGCCGTAGGCCTTCTTCTCGCGCGGGGCCGGGGACTCGTGCCAGAGCGAGGCCAGCAAGTGGGTCTTGCCGACTCCGAAGCCGCCGTCGAGGTAGACGCCGATCGCCCCGGGGGCGGGAGCCTTCTTGAACAGCCCGCCGCTCTTCTTCGGGGCCACACCGACGGTCGCGGCGAAGGCCTGGAGCCGGTCGCGCGCCGCGCTCTGGCTCGGCTCGGCCGGGTTCGGCACGTAGCTGGAGAAGCGCACCTGGTCGAACCGCGGCGGCGGGACCAGGTCGGCTATCAGCCGGTCCGCGCCGACCTCGGGGCGGCGGCCGACGAGGGTCGCAGCGGGCGCGGAGACTATCGGAGCAGACGTCGGCACTCTTCCAATGTCGCAGGCCGGAGCGGGTGTCCAGACCCATTCAGGGGGTGTAATTGATCACATGTGAAGCGAGTCACAAATCCTTGTGCGGCGGGTGGATGAGCAGCGCGTGTCAGAAGTCGCCCAGTGTGATTCGCTGGTCCCATGTATCAGCTGTTGCCACCGTCGAACCGCAGCCGCCAGGTCGATCTGGCCGAGGTCTACGCCTACCCCACCGGGGCTCGGCGCTGGGTGCGGGCGAACATGGTCGCCACCGTCGACGGGGCCGCCACCGCCTCCGGCAAGTCCGAGGGCATCTCCGGCGAGGCGGACAAGCGCATCTTCGGTGTGTTACGCGCGCTGGCGGACGTGGTGCTGGTCGGGGCCGGGACGGTGCGCACCGAGCAGTACCGCCCGGCGCGGGTACGTGAGCAGTACCAGGAGGCGCGGGCGGCGG
Source organism: Catenulispora sp. GAS73 (assembly GCF_041262085.1). Lineage (NCBI taxonomy): Bacteria > Bacillati > Actinomycetota > Actinomycetes > Catenulisporales > Catenulisporaceae > Catenulispora > Catenulispora sp. GAS73. The sequence goes on along the minus strand of NZ_JBGCCM010000014.1, from coordinate 225,264 downwards.
CGGGGCAGGCCCCGACCGCGGCCGTCGCCGTGGTGTCCCGTGCGTTGGACCTGGACTGGTCGATGCCGCTGTTCACCTCCCCGGCGGTCCCGACGATCGTGCTCACCACGACCGACGCCCCGCAGGACCGCATCGACGCCGCGAGCGAGGCCGGCGCGGACGTGATCGCCGCCGGCACCGGCGACGTCGACCTGGCCCTGGCCGTGGACCGGCTCGCCGAGCGCGGCCTGGGCCGCATCCTGTGCGAGGGCGGACCGCACCTGCTGGGCCAGCTGGCCGCCTCCGGGAAGCTCGACGAGCTGTGCCTGTCCATCGCGCCGCAGCTGCGCGGCGGGGACTCGATGCGGATCCTGGCCGGCCCGGATCTTACGGACGGGTTACCGCTGATACTGCACAGCCTCCTGACGGAAGACGGATTCCTCTTCAGCCGTTATCTAGTCGGGGGAACACACAGTTCCGTCGATGGGCCCGGTAAGGAAGGGTGAGTCACATGGTCGAGAAGGTGGAGAGGTCCGAGGCGGAGTGGCGGTCGTTGCTGACGCCGATGGAGTTCGCGGTGCTGCGCGAGGCCGGTACGGAGCGTCCGTGGAGCGGGGAGTACGTGTCCACGCACACGGAGGGGACGTACCACTGTCGCGCCTGTGACGCGCCCTTGTTCCGGTCGCAGGCGAAGTACGACTCGCACTGCGGCTGGCCGTCGTTCTACGAGCCCGGCGAGGGCGACGCGGTCACGCTGCTCCAGGACCGGAGCCACGGGATGGTGCGCACCGAGGTGCGGTGCGCGGCGTGCGGGTCGCACCTGGGGCACGTGTTCGACGACGGGCCGGCCGCGCACGGCGGTCAGCGGTACTGCATCAACTCGGTGTCCTTGAAATTGGACGAGGAGGAGAACGCTTCCTGAGCGTCTCCCGCCACTAGCGCTGCGCTGTTCCCAGCGCAGCGCCTGTTTCCCGCGCAGCGGAATCGCTCGCCTCAGTCGCCCCGCTGCCACCTCGCGGCACCGGCGCCGACCGCGAGCAGGGCCACCGCCGCGAGCAGGGCGGTGGCCGCGAGCGAGGTCGGTGGGATCGGGTGCATGCCCGACTTCAGCGGCGGCCACGCGGTCAGCACGCGCGGATTGAGCAGCGAGGACAGCACGGGGGTGGTGCGCAGGGACTGCTCGGCGTCGGTCAGAACCTTGGCGACGCTGGGCAGACCGGTCAGCATGCGGCCGGCGGCCAACGGCACCGCGAGTGCGACGACCGCCACAGCCACCGCGACCGACGCGCGGTACCAGGCGGTCAGCCACCCGACAGCCAGCCCGAACAGCCCGGCGGCCGTCGCCGCCGCGGCCGCCGGCGCCACGCCCTGCAGCACGGGATCGGCGGCGGCGCCGTCGGGGATCAGAGTGCGGTCGCCGGCATAGGCCCACGCCAACGCCAGGGCGTAGCCGAGCGCCGCGGACAGCGCGACCAGCGCACCACTCAAGGCGGACAGGAGCGCGGTGAGCGTGGTCTTGGCGACCGTCAGCCAGGCCCGCCGGGGCACCACGGCGAGGGTCACGTAGCGCATGGCGTAGTGCCGCTCATGCCCCGACGCAGCGGCACCGAGCACAACCGCGGCGGCGAGCGCGGGCAGCGTCCCCGCCAACCGCAGCAACGCCACGACCCGCTCCGAGGCCCCCGCCGACACCGCCAGTGCCGCCGCCACGCCGAACGCGGCGGCCGCCACAGCGGCACCTCCGGGGACCCGTCGCGTAGCCCGCAGGCTCCCGAGACGGCGCAGCTCATAACGGAACGCGGCGATCATGCGGACGTTTCCTGCTCTGCCGGGGCCGCCTCAGCGACCGACGCTTGCTGCTGGTTCTGATGCGCCGCCCGCGCGGCGGCGGCCCGCCACGGGGTCATGCCGTCGCTGCCGCCGTCCGGCTGGGACGAGGGCGACGCCACGGTGAAGGGGACGGCGGGCTGGGGCTGTGCAGGGGCGGGCGCGGGGGTGTGCGCCGGGGCTGCTGAGGTGGCGGCGGCGCTGGACGGCGCAGACGCGACGACAGCCGCAACGGGCTCGGGAGACGTAGGCGCCACAGGACGCTGCGACCGGCCGCGTCCCCAACGGAGTCCGAACGCACCGGCGCGGCGGTGCGTCGGACGCGGGGTTTGCGGAGACTTAGTTGGTGTGCGCGGCTCGGGACTCGGCACCGCGCTTTGGGTAACGGCCGACACGCTCGGCTGATCCTCCGCAACAGCACCCTGCGGCTCCGACACAGTGCCCTGCTGATCTGCGCTGTTGGCCGGATCTTGCGACGACTGCGCGCTGACGCTCTTCGCCTCGGCAGCCGATGCCAGATTGCTCGCCGAACCCTGGCCACCGACAACAGTCGGCGCCTTGCTCGGCCGCACCTGCGAACCCTTCACAGCCGACCACCGCGAGCCGGCGACCGACCCCTGGGTGCGCCACGAACCGGCCGCACTCGACTTGACGCCATCAGCCCGCACGGCCGCCGAATCAGCACTCGCAGCCGCGCGCACACCGCTCGCCGCCTCGCCTGCCGCCACCTGCCCCGGCTGCACGGCGGCGACCCCGCCGACCTGCTCAGCCGAGCGCCACTCGCCAACACTCGCCGCGCTCTCGGGCGCTGCCACCGGTGCCTGTTGCTCGGCCGCAACCTGCTTGCCTGCCGCAGACTCGCGCGGCCCGGCCACCGAGCCGTGAACATGAGCCCGCTCCGCCTGCCGCTCAGCCAGAGCCTGCACACCGACGCCCGCCGCAGCTTCCCGCACTGCCGCCGGCTCCTGCTGCTCAGCCGCAACCTGCGGGCCCGCTGCCTGCCGCTCAGCCTGCGCACCGACGCCCGCCGCCGGCGCCTCGCGCACTGCGACCGGCTCCTGCTTCTCAGCCACAACCGGCAGGCCCGCTGCCTGCCGCTCGGCCAGGGCCTGCGCACCAACGCCCGCCCCAGCCTCCCGCACTGCCACCGGCCCCTGCTTCTCGGCCACAACCTGCAGGCCCGCTGCCTGCCGCTCACTCAGGACCTGCGCACCGACGCCCGCCGCCGCCTCCCGCACTGCCACCGGTTCCTGCTTCTCGGCCACAACCTGCAGGCCCGCTGCCTGCCGCTCAGCCTGCGCACCGACGCCCGCCGCCGCCGCCTCCTCGCGTACTGCCACCGGCTCCTGCTTCTCCGCCACAACCTGCGCACCTGCCGCAGACTCGCGCGTCACCAAGCCCCGCGCACCAGCCTGCCGCTCGACCGGGGCCGGCGCTCCGACGCCCGCCGCCGCCTCCCGCCCAGCACTCGTCCCCTGCGAAGCCTGCGCCATCACCTCCGCCAGCGCCGCTCCACCGCCGCCGCCACCGCCGGCAGCCTCGGCGCTCGCCTCCGCCGCGGCCTCGATGACCTCGGCCTCCTCGATCTCGTCGGCGACGAGGCGGACGCCGGAGTGCCAGATGGTGTCGGTGCGGTTGAGGCCTGGGAGGAGTTCCTTTTGGCGGGGGACGGGGCGGAGGCCGAAGACGTCGTCGTCGTGGCCGATCTCGCAGAGTTCGTGGAGGCAGACGCCGGCTACGTGGGCGACTTCGCCGATGCGGGCTCGGTCGAGGCCTCGGACTTGGAGGGCGCCGGGGCCGGCGGGGGCCAGGCGGGCGCCTTCGGCTTCGAGGGCGGCGGCCAGGCGGGCCGCTTGAGGGCTGCGGACTTGGACGACGGTGGCTCGGCGTTCGTCGAAGACCTCGGCGGCGGAGCGGCTGGCGATGACGCGGCTGATGCCGTCCTGCTCGTCGCGGCGGAGGACGACCACGTGGTCGGCGGTGCCGGAGAGGGTGTCGGGGTCGGTGGCGGCCACCAGGACGGTGCGGCCCTGGGCCGCGTAGGCGCGGATCAGGGCGTGGAACCAGGACATGCCGTGGGTGTCGAGGGCGTGCGGTTCGTCCAGGATCAGCGCCGCCGGGTCGCCGAGCAGGGCGGCGGCGATGGCCAGGCGCTGGCGCTGGCCGGGGTCGAGGCGGCCGCAGCGGACGGTGGCCTGCGTGGACAGGCCCGCGACTTCGAGCACTTCCGCGATGCGGGGCTTCGGCACGCCGCCGCCGGCCGCGTAGAGCTGCAGGTGGGCCTGGACGGTGCGCCCCGGGTGGACGGCGTCGGGGTTCAGGGCCAGGCCGACCTCGCGGACCGCCGGGCGCAGGGCGCGGTAGGGCCGCCCGCCGAACAGGGTGCGGCCGCCTCCGGGTTCGAGTTCGACCATCAGGCGCAGGACCGTGGATTTTCCGGTTCCGGGCGCTCCGAGCAGGGCCGTCACCTGGCCCGGATAGACGTCGAACGACACCCCCTGGACAGGGCCGCCGTCCGCGCCGCGCGACCGGCGGGTGCTGGTCAGCTCGATCGCCTCGATCACCGCGACTCCTCTTGCTCCGGGCCCTCCGCTGTCGCGCGGCACCGGCTGTTCGGCGCCGGTGTCCACCGATTGATCACCGTCCGCGACATCGCTGTCCGCTACGGTAGCCGTGATCACTCACGGGACCGGGGGAAATCACCGTGAAGAGTGATGAAGTGTCGCAGCCGACTGCCTATCGCCGGCTTCTGGACAACCCCGCTCCGGCGTGCGCACCATGAGAGGACCCCCCACTCGCGAGGAGGTCTGCGCCATGGCCCTCGCCCCCGCCGTCCCCCTTTCCGCCGCCATCGCCGAACACCTGGCCGCGACCGAAGGCGAACACGGCCTGTACGCCGAGATCGTCGCCGCCGACCCGCGCCTGACCTTCGCCGTCGAGACGCTGATCCGCGAACACGCCGACCTCCGGCGTGCCATGCAGCGCGATATCGCGGGCATGAGCGAGAAGCAGCTGGCCGAGCTGACCCGGCGCCTGGACCGCCACTGCCAGCGCGGGAACGACCTGGTCTACGAGGCCTACAGCGTGGACATCGGCGGGGAGACCTGACCGCCCGCACGCACGCAGCGTGAGGCCGGTCGTTCAGTCTCCTTAGTCGTTCAATCAGTCCAGTGGATCAGCAACCGCAAGCACTCAGCCGAACGCAGCCGTTCAACGACCGTTCGAACGAGCCGCCGGAATCGCCGGAATCGGCGGAATCGGCGGCTCGACCAACCGTTCCGGCCTGCTCAGTCCACTGACGGCCGCAGCATCGGCGGGTTCAGCAGCGTCGCGCTGCCCCGCCGGAACAGCTGTGCCGGCCGGCCGCCCTGCCGCGAGGTGGTACCGCCGGTCGGCACCAGGAAGCCCTGCGTGCCGGTCACCTTCCGATGGAAGTTGCGCGGGTCGAGCTGCACGCCCCACACCGCCTCGTAGACGTTGCGCAGCTCCCCCACCGTGAACTCCGGCGGGCAGAACGCCGCGGCCAGCGACGAGTACTCGATCTTCGACCGCGCCCGCTCGACCCCGTCGGCCAGGATCCGCGCGTGGTCGAAGGCCAGGCCCTCCGATCCGGGCAATGCCGCGACCGGCAGCCACTCGGCGGCACGCGCGTCGCCCCCGGCTGCCGGGAACGGCCCCTCGGACCCCTCCTGCAGCGAGGTCAACGGCGCCAGCGCCAGGTACGCCACCGACACCACTCGCATCCTCGGGTCCCGGTCCGGGGTGCCGTAGCTGGCCAGCTGCTCCAGGTGCACGCCGTGATCGGGCACGCCCTGCGAGTCCTGCCCGGCCACCTCCAGCCCCAGCCCGGTCTCCTCGGCCAGCTCCCGCACCGCGGCGTCGCCGAGGCTCTCGTCCGGCTTCACGAACCCGCCGGGCAGCGCCCAGCAGTCCGCGAACGGCGGCTCGCCCCGTCGCACGGCCAGCACGCTCAGCCCCTGCTCGGCGACGGTCAGCACGACCAGATCGACGGTCACCGCGAACGGCGGGTAGTCGGTCGGGTCGTAGGCCGGGTCGGCGAGGTCCTGTGGCATTCGTTCATCGTAGCGTGATGTCGTCAGGGTGACGAGAACTGGGCTCGGCCGAGCTGATCACGGCAGGTGAGCACCGGCATCAATCCCAGGACCACGCAGCGCCGACGGCGTAGGATCGCCCTATGGCGAATGAGGATCCTGAGTGGATCACCATACTGGCATACGAGAACCTGCCGGGTTGCCCGGCACCGCGGCGCGCCATCGCCGATTGACTGCTCGACCACGGCATCGACTGGCTCCCGTTCGACCCCGCGGACGTCCGCGTCGACCTGTACTGCGGACGACGCCCCGACGGCCACTGGCACGGCAAGTTCCAGATCCAATTCCGCGCAGACCACCTGCGACACCTCGGGCTGCACCCCGAGCAGCCCTGGTCACGCATCACCGGACCGGAGCGCCCGGGCTGGTGGCGCGCCGAAGCACTGCGCCACATGATCGGCTCACCCAAGCACCGTCGCGGCTAACCGCCGCGGGGTCATGCCCGTGCCGGTGAAGAGCCACGACGCGATCTCGACCTCGGTGACGCGAAGCCGGATCGGCGCCACCCGGCGACGCTCCGCGACCCAGCGGATCAGACGGTGCGGGTCCCGAATCGCGGCCGCGAAGTGCACCAGGTTCAGGTACCAGATCTCACGATGGAACTCCTTCTCCAGCCACGCGTCCGGCCCGAGCGCCTGTGCGTAGGCGGCCGAGAGCCGGTCCGCGGCCTCGTCGACGGGCCTCGCGCACGCCATCACCGACAGCCGGGTCAGCGTCAGACCGGTGACCTCGAAGGTCAGGGGCCGGACCCCGACCGACGCCGCACGCAGGGCGTCGGCATAGCGGGCGACGCTGGGATCGTCGTCCTCGACGTCGTCACGCGGGTACTCCAGCGCGCGCATAGTCAGGTGCGAGTTGCCCACGGCGCCGGTCAGCCAGTGACCGTCGCCGGCGACCGCCACGGCTTCGCAGGTCAGCGTCTCCACCGACGCCGCCGCCCGGGAGTCCGGACGGAGCAGCGCGGACACGCCCCACCGCCGATCGCCCTCGGCCGGCACCACCTGGATCCCGTACGAGCCGGTGGCCAACGCCTCCGCACCTTCGGCGAAGAGCCGATCGAAGGTGGCACCGTCGGTCCCGCGCAGCAGCGGTTCTCTCGCCGGTTCACTCACTCAGTGCTCTCCTGTGCTCTCCCGTGTTCTCCCACGCGAGGAGGCTCGCGGGGGTTGAGAGGGAAGACACCTGACCGTCTTCGCTCGGTTGCAGACCCGGGTCGACGTGCGACGCACTGAATGCGGCCGTGGATTCCCGCATAACGCGGGAGCGCGACTTATTACGAACCAAAGAACCTCCTGCTGAATGCTGGTGCCGCACGACCTGCGGTGATCTGATGGGTTTGTGGCAGAGGCATTGGACGCTTCCCGCAGCGACGTCGACGGGGGTGTCGGTGCCGGCGGGCGCGGCGACGGGCCTGGCCGGCCGGACCGGGAAGGGCGGCCGGTCGGGCGACGGGTCGTGGTCGGCGTGATGGGGCTGGGCACCCTGGGGGTGCTCGGCGGTTCCGCCGTACAGCGGTTCCTGGCCGATGTGGCGCAGCACGACCCGACCGGGCTGTCGAATCTGCTCCCCCTGGGCAACCAGTTCCGCATCTACACCGTGACCGGGAGCGTTCCGACCCCGGATCCGACTACCTACCGGCTGTCCGTCTCCGGCCTGGTGGACCACCCTCAGCAGTACTCACTCACCGATCTGGCGGCGCTGCCGCAGACCGACATGGTGCGGGACTTCCAGTGCGTCACCGGCTGGCGCGTCCCGAACGTGCCGTGGAGCGGGGTGCGGTTGCGGGACATGCTCGCCCTGGCCGGGGTACAGAGTTCCGCGAAGGCGTTGCGCTTCGTCTCCTTCGACGGGACCTACACCGAGTCGTTGACGCTGGACCAGGCCCAGAACCCGGACATGCTGGTGGCGCTGAAGATGCTCGGCGGACCGGTCAGCCACGAACACGGCGGGCCGGTGCGCCTCTACGCGGCGCCGATGTACGGGTACAAGAGCATCAAGTGGCTCTCGGAGATCCAGGTGGTGGACGCGGTCCGCCCCGGCTACTGGGAGGGCTACGGCTATGACGTGGACGCCTGGGTCGGGAAGTCGAACGGGAGGAACGGCGATGTCCCGACCGGCTGAGGCCGGCCGCGTCCGGCGCAGGATCGAGCGGTTCACGCGGGCCGAGCGCTGGGTGCACCGCGTGACGGCCACACTGATGCTGACACTGATCGCGACCGGGGCTGTGCTGTATCTGCCTTCGTTGTCGGTCTGGATCGGGCACCGCCCGGCGGTGGCGCTGATCCACCTGTACTCCGGGTTCGCCCTCCCGATCCCCATGGCGGCCGGGCTGTTCTCTCGTGCGTATCGGGCAGACGTGCGGCGGCTGAGCCGGCACACCGACGTCGACCGCGAGTGGCTCCGCAATCGCGCCTGGCGCGAGGACCGGGCCCGGGACCTGACGCTTCCGGTCGGCAAGTTCAACGCCGGCCAGAAGCTGAACGCGTCCTTCCAGTGCGGCGCGATCCTGGTGATGGCCGGGACCGGAACCCTGATGTGGTTCCCGCACCTGGTGGGAGTGTCGGCCCGGACCGGCGCGACGTTCGTGCACGACTGGCTGGCGCTGGCGATCGGGTTCGTGGTGATCGGCCACGTGTGGTTCGCGCTGAACGACCGGCAGGCCCGGATCGGGATGCGGACCGGCTGGGTGACGCGCGGCTGGGCGGAACGGGAGCATCCGGCCTGGGCGGCCGAGGTGGCGGCGGAGGAGGGGTCCGGAGACGGTACCCCGGGCTCCGACGCCCCGAGTGAGGCGGAGGACCGCGCGGCCCGCGGTGAGGCGGGCACGCGCGATCGGGTGGAGGGCCGCGCCGTTCATCAGGCGCGAGCCTGGGACAGGTAGTCGACCGCCGCCGCGCACGGAGTACGCCGGTTGGTGACGACCACGTCCATGGCGTCCCTGGCCGGGTGCATACGCGCCAGCATGTAGCGGTCCGTGCCGGCCGGATAGTCCCCACGCTGACAGGGCACCGCCGACGGATCGGCCGCGGCCATGACCCGCCCGGAAGTCGGCACATGGTTCGCCGTGCCGTCGGGGATGTCAGTGCTCTGCCTGACCGTCCCCAGCATCTGCTTGGTGTTGGCCGGTGCCGAGAACGGGATGAGTGGACCGGGGACGACCCGCGACCGGGCGCCGCGCACGGCTGCGAGGCCGTCCGTGGTCCGGTCGGCGGACCCGCCGCCGAGCTGCGACCAGCCGCTGGGGCCGGAACCATCCGAACCACCCGAACCACCCGAACCGCCCGAGCCGTCCAGGCCGGTCGAGTCGGCGGGGTCGGCAGGGGTCTGCGACTCCGGGGCGGCGGGGTCGGCGGCGCGGGGGCTGGTGTGCGACACCCGGTAGGCCGCGATCTCACCCCGCGTGCCGTCCGGCAGGACCACCGGGCGCGGGTGGAACGCGTACCCCGGGTCGGCCGCCTCGGCCGGCTCGGCGAGCCAGGGCACGGAGTGGCCGTCGTGATGCATGGCCAGGAGGTGACCCCACAGCCCGACGTCGGCCGGGCGGTCCGGGGCGGTGAGCGTCCAGCCGCTGGCCGTCCAGCCCTGGAGCGTCACGGCGCCGGGGCCGGGAAGGACCTGGCCGTGCTCGCCGTGCCGGATGTGGTGCCGGGCATGCGGCGCCCCGGCCGCGTCGGCGGACGACGCCACGCCGAACGCCTGGCTCGGCAGCAACGGCACGGCAAGCGCCGCCATCGCGACGGCGAAACCCGAGGTGCGGCGGGCCCGGGAGGAAGTCCCACCCGGCCGAACCATGGCGTGTGCCGCTCGGCGACGAACGTCGGCGAGAGCCCGGGGAAGGAGCGGCTGCGGCTGCTGGGCCGGGGCCGGCGGGGCGACTTGCTCTATGCGGTTCATGGTGACTCCAGTTCGGTTTCGGTTTTTGTGCGGACTTTCTTGGTGGAGCGAGGAGAAGGAATCGGGGCCGGAGTGTCAGGCACACCGGGGTCGGCGGCGGCCTCGTCGAACATCTCGCGCCGCGTGTTGGCGGCGGACTCGCGCACGCCCTCGCCGTCGATGGCGTGGTGCAGGCCGGCGCGGATCAGCGAGGCGAACTTGTACTCGGGATCGATGGCCAGCGCCCGGTCCACCGCGCACTGCGCGATGGCGGGCCGGCCGATCGCCCACGCCGCCCACGCGGCCAGTGCGTAGGGGGCGAGGCGAAGATCGGGGTGCGGCGCGCGCCGGGCCAGCTCCGCGCCCAGCCGCAGCAGCCGTCCGGCGGAGTCCACGGTCGCGGCGGCGCACGCCAGGTAGTCGCGCACCCGCCAGTTGAGCAGGGCGACCAGCAGCTCGGCGGTCTCAGCGTCGCTGATGACCGGCGGCACGAGCAGCGAGCCGGGTGGCTCGGCGAGCACCGGGCCCTCGGACGCGCCGGCGCCGGCCGGGACACGGTTGGTGACGCGGCGGGACGTGCGCGCGGCCGAGATGACCGCGCCGGCGGACTGCGGAGCGCTGCCGTTGACGTGTGGCGCGGCCTGCTCGGCGGCATCGGCATCGGCAGCGGCAGCGGCAGCGGCAGCGACAGAACCGTCAGCCGAACCGGAGTCCGTCTCGGAGGACTGCGATCCGGAGTGCTCGGTGGACAACGCGGCGGTCGCGCTGCCGGACAGGCCGCGACGACCGGCTCGGGGACCCTCGGGACGTACCGAGCGCGGCGCGGGTTCGTCCGAGTCCGCGCCGCAGCGGGTCAACAGCACGTCCATCAGGCGGCGGGCGTCGGCCAGGCCGGCGTCGGTGTCGTACCAGGTGGGGTCCAGCTGCTCGACGGCGGCGGAGGTGCGGGCCAGGACCTCCGGCGGGTACGGGTCCAGGGTCGCGTCGAGCGCCTCGCGGCTGGCGTAGACGGTGTGGCCGCGGGCGGCGAACGCACCGGCCAGGGCGGCCGGCGCCTCGGCGGGGACGACGGTCCCGGCCGACGGGCAGCAGCGGTTGTTGCGGCACATGTAGGACCACCAGCGGCCGTTCGCCGTGTAGAGCGCGTCGACCACGGTGACCCGCTCCTCGCTGGCCGCCGCCTCCAGCTGGGCCCGGAACGCGGCCATCAGCTTGCGGCAGTGGTCGGGCCGGGCCTTGGAGCCGGCGGCGCCGCGCGGGCCGAACGCGATCAGGATGGCGATGTCCGCGTTCTGATCGCGCAGCCGCGCCGCGAGTTCCAGCGCGGTGCTCCGTTCGTGTCCGCGGACCAGGTCCAGATCGATGCGGACCCCGTGCCGGATGAAGCTGCCGCCTTCGGCCGAATGGCTGACGCCGAGGACGACCAGGCTGTTCTCCGGGTGGAAGCCGAACAGGAACGGGATCGAGGCGACCACCGAGCCCGGGGAGGCCAGCCGGACGGTGCCGACCGGGGCCGCGGGATCGGCCGCACCGGCGTGGCCGCTTGGTCCGGCATCCGGGTCGTCGCCTCCACCGGCAGCCGCACCCGGCGCCGCACCGGCAGCACCCGCAGCACCGGCAGCACCGGCAGCACTGGCGGCACCGCCGGACGCCCCGCCGGGCACACCGGCTCCGGCCTGGCCCGGAATCCCGCCGTGCGCACCGCGCGAACGGGACGGGGCCGGCGTACCGGCGGCGGCTCCGGCGGCCCCGGCTGCGGCGCCGCCGGTATCGGGGCCGCCGGACGGGAGGCCGTCGGCGGCGACGGCTCCGGGGGCGGTGGTGAGGTCGTGATCCATGACCGCTACTGTGCCGATTCCCGGGCACGGAGCGCGACCAAGACATGACCGACTGTGGATAAACCCGGGTTGTGGATAACCGGTATCCCTCTAACGGTCTAATCCGCACGCTCGGCGGCGCACCGATCGCCGGGAAAAACATCCGCGTGATCTCAGCGTCTTCTCAACCGGGCGGGGCAGAATGCGGCCATGCACATCCTCGTGGTGGACGACGACCAGGCGGTCCGGGACTCGCTGCGCCGCTCGCTGGCCTTCAACGGCTACGAGGTCGAGCTGGCGGCCGACGGACTGGCGGCGCTGGAGGCGATCGCGAAGCGGCGGCCGGACGCCGTCGTGCTCGACGTCATGATGCCCAGGCTGGACGGCCTGGAGACCTGCCGCCGGCTGCGCTCGGCCGGCGAGGACCTGCCGGTCCTGCTGCTCACCGCGCGCGACGCCGTCCCGGACCGGGTCGCGGGCCTGGACGCCGGCGCCGACGACTACCTCCCCAAGCCCTTCGCGCTGGAGGAGCTGCTGGCCCGGCTGCGCGCGCTGCTTCGCCGCACCCAGGGCAGCCTGGCCGACCAGTCGGACGCCCCGCTGGCCTTCGCCGACCTCACCCTGGACCCGGCCACCCGCGAGGTGACCCGGGCCGGCAAGCCGGTGCGCCTGACCCGCACCGAGTTCAACCTGCTGGAGCTGCTGATGCGGCACCCCCGGCAGGTGCTGACCCGCGCCCAGATCCTGGAGGAGGTCTGGGGCTACGACTTCCCGACCACCGCCAACTCCCTTGAGGTCTACGTCGGCTACCTGCGCCGCAAGACCGAGGCGGACGAGCTGCCCCGCCTGATCCACACGGTCCGCGGAGTGGGGTATTCCCTGCGTGAGACGGCCCCGTGAACCCATTCATCCCCGCCGACCAACTGGAGTCCGAGGAGCGCCCGGGACCTTACGAACGACTGCGCGCCAAGATCACGGTCATGATGTCGCACGTCCCGCTGCGCACCCGCATCACCGCGCTGGTGATGGTCGCGGTGGGGCTGAGCGTCGCGCTGGCCTCGATCGCGGCCTGGGTGACGGTGCGGAACCAGATCCTGAACCAGATGGACAGCAGCCTGTACCAGAAGGCCCAGAGCGCCAGGACCCTGGTCAACGCGCACGTCGCGGTGGGGCTGCTCGACCCGACCGTGTACGTCGTCTACGACGGCGGCGGCACCCCCACTGGCCAGTCGAATCTGCCTCCCCAAGTGGTCCAGGACGACATCAAGTTCTCGAACGCGGACCTGGAGGTCGCCCAGCACACCCGCGACGACCACTACTCGACGCTGGTCATCGACGGGGTCCGCTACCGGGCGCTGAGCGTGCCGATCACCACCGTCGAGACCGCGCTGCAGCCGCCGACCGAGCGGACCGCCGTCCTGGTCGCGGAGTCCATGGCGGACACCCAGCAGACCCTCGGCCGGCTCAGCCTGGTCTCCATCCTCGTCGGCATCGCCGGCATCGCGGTGGCCGGCAGCGCCGGCATCACCGTGGGCCGGGCCGGGCTGCGCCCCGTGGACCGGCTCACCGAGGCCACCGAGTACGTGGCCAGGACCGGCGACCTGCGGCCGATCGAGGTCCAGGGCACCGACGAGCTGGCCCGGCTGGCCACCAGCTTCAACAGCATGCTGACCGCGCTGGCCCGCTCCCAGGAACACCAAAGACGCCTGATCGCCGACGCCGGCCACGAGCTGCGCACGCCGCTGACCTCGATGCGCACCAACATCGACCTGCTCTCCCAGGTCTTCGGCGCCGCGTCGAACCACCCGGCACCGGGTTCGAGCCGGGCGCCGGGTGTGAACCGAGTACAGATCAGTGACGCGGACCGCGCGGAACTCATCGGCGACGTGCAGGCCCAGATGGAGGAGCTGTCCGTCCTGGTCGGCGACCTGGTCGAGCTCTCCCGTGACACGAAGCCGCAGACCGCGCCGGAGCCGGTGAACCTGAGCGACGTGGTGCGGCAGGCCGTGGACCGGGTCCGCAGACGCGCCCCGCACCTGAAGTTCGACATCCAGCTCCAGCCCTGGTACCTCGACGGCGATCCGGCGGCCCTGGAGCGCGCGGTGACGAACCTGCTGGACAACGCCGCCAAGTGGAGCCCGGAGAACGGGACCGTCACCGTGCGGCTCGCCGACGGGCTGCTCCAGGTCGCGGACCAGGGCCCGGGCATCGCTGAAGAGGACCTGCCGCACGTCTTCGAGCGCTTCTACCGCTCCACCGAGGCGCGCACCATGCCGGGCTCCGGCCTGGGCCTGGCCATCGTGCGGCAGGCCGCTGAGAACCACGGCGGCCGGGTCGCGGCGGCGCGGGCACCGAGCGGCGGAGCCCTGCTCGGGTTCTGGCTGCCGGGGCAGCCGACCGAGGAGGACAGTCCCCAGAACAGCGGTAGGGCAGCGAACGCTTAGCGCATAAGGTCGATAAACAACAGGTCCCGTACCTGTGGAAACACAGGGGATCCGGGCCCTTCTTTTTCGGTCACCTCTTGCCCGGGTCTCAGCAGCATTTAAGGTGAACAGGCGAAGCTCCTCCTCATGAACGAACCCTCGAGCAACGCAGGCGGCAGCGGCGGCCTGGGCGACAACGGCGCCAACGAAGCGGCGCAGCAGGACGTGCGTGAGAGCTTCGGAGCCAACCCCGCCGCGTCGGGCGGCTCGGGGGCCCAGGACCCCCAGGCGGGCCCGGCCCAGCAGGACGCGGTCCCCCCGACCGTGGCCTCGCAGCCGGCCCCGCAGGCCGCCCCCGCGGACAACCCGACGCTGATCCAGCCGGCCGCCGACGGACCGGACCAGACGCTGATCCAGCCCGCCGTCCCGGCGACGCCGGACCCGGCGGCCGGCGGCTACCAGGCCCAGGCTCAGGCGCAGTCCGGCCCGATCGGCCCCGGCCCGCAGGCGCCGCCGACGGCGCCGACCGCGCAGACCGCGGGCCAGCCGCAGCCCGGCGCCGCCTTCGGCCCGGCCGCCCAGGCGCACGAGGCCCAGCAGTCCGGCGTCGGCGCGCACCTCGGTCCCGGGCCCACTCCCCCGCCGAACTGGGCCGCGCCCTCGGACGGCACGGCCTTCCCCCCGTACACGCCCCCCGGCGCCGCCCCGCAGCGCACCGCGCTCAGCGGCGGCAAGATGCTCGTCGCCGTGGCCCTGATCGCCGGCCTGATCGGCGGCGGCATCGGCACCGCGGTCACCTACGCGGCCAAGGACAACAACAGCTCCTCCTCCAGCGCCGCGGCCAGCACGCGGTCCCCGCTGAACACCAACAACACCGCGCTGAGCACCCCCGGCAGCGTCACCCAGGTCGCCGCGTCGGTCATGCCGAGCGTGGTCGACATCCAGGTCAGCACCGCCAACGGCAGCGGTGACGAGGGCACGGGCATCATCTACAGCTCCGACGGCCTGATCGTCACCAACAACCACGTGATCGCGGCGGCCAACACCTCCAGCCAGAGCAACAGCAACTCCAACGGCAACAACGGCGGAACTGGCGGGACCGGCGGCAGCAGCGGCGGCAACGGCAACCCGTTCGGCGGCGGGACCGGCGGGACCGGTGGCAACGGCAACAACTCCACCAGCGGCCCGGCGACCATCACCGTCACGTTCAACGACGGCCGCACCGCCAGCGCGCACATCGTCGGCACCGAGACGCTGGCCGACCTCGCGGTGATCAAGGTCGACGGCGTCTCCGGCCTGACCAAGGCCTCCTTCGCCGACTCCAAGAACCTGGCCGTGGGCCAGCAGGTGGTGGCGATCGGCTCGCCCCTCGGCCTGACCAGCACCGTCACCTCCGGCATCGTCAGCGCCCTGAACCGCCCGGTGGAGACCCAGGCCGAGGACGGCAGCACCGTGGTCCTGGACGCCGTCCAGACCGACGCCGCGATCAACCCCGGCAACTCCGGCGGCCCGCTGGTCGACATGCAGGGCAACGTGATCGGCATCAACTCCGCCATCGCCTCCAACACTCAGAACTCCGGTGGCCTGGGCGGCAGCGGCGGCCAGGCCGGCTCCATCGGCCTGGGCTTCGCGATCCCGATCTCCGAGGCGCTGCCCATCGTGGACGCTCTGGCCCAGGGCAAGCCCGCGCAGATCGCCTCGCTGGGTGTGGCGCAGAACGGCCAGAGCGACACCACCACCCGCACCGCGGGCGGCTACAAGGTCCAGCAGGTCACCTCCGGCGCCCCGGCCGACAAGGCGGGCCTGAAGGCCGGCGACGTGATAACCAAGATCGGCGACCGGCTGGTGTACTCCTACCAGGACGTGGCGGCCGCGGTGCGCTCGCACCGGCCGGGCGACGTCGTCCCCATCACCTACACCCGCGGCGGCTCCTCGACGACGGTCAACGTCACGCTCGGGGTTCTGGCGACGCAGCCGGCCCAGTAGAGCCGGTAATAAGCAGGCGTACCCTTGAGGGGTGTCTGAAGAACGTATCTCGGTCCTCCGCGCCGGTTTCGGCGCGGAGGCCGTTCCGTATCTGGCCGCGTGGGACCTCCAGCGCGAGATCCACGCCCGACGGGTCGCCGACGAGATCGCCGACACCCTGATCCTGCTGGAGCACCCCGCGGTGTTCACGGCAGGCCGCCGCACCGCCCCCGCGGAGCGGCCCACCGACGGCACCCCGGTCATCGACGTCGACCGCGGCGGCCGCATCACCTTCCACGGCCCCGGCCAGCTCGTCGGCTACCCGATCCTGCGGCTGCCGGAGGCGATGGACGTGGTCGGCCACGTCCGCCGGCTCGAAGAGGCGATGATCCGGGCCTGCGCCGAGCTGGGCCTGGAGACCACCCGGATCCACGGCCGCAGCGGCGTGTGGATCCTGGGCGAGCAGATCGAGCGCGAGGACCTGGGCGGCCTGAAGCTGCAGCTGAAGACGGTCGGCGCGCCGGTGGACGAGGACGAGGAGTTCGACCCGCGGCTGGCCGGCCCGGAGTACGCGCCGTCCAACGCCGGGCAGCGCCGGGCCGACCGCAAGCTGGCGCAGATCGGCGTGCGCGTCGCCAAGGGCGTGACCATGCACGGCTTCTCGATGAACTGCGATGTGGACCTGGCCTGGTTCGACAAGATCATCCCCTGCGGGATCCGGAACGCCGGGGTCACCTCGCTGTCCGCCGAGCTGGGCCGGGACGTCACGGTCGAGGAGGTCGCGCCGCTGGTCGCGCGGCATCTCGACGACGTGGTTTCCGAGGCGTTCGGGCTCGTCGGCGCCGTCAAGGAATAGCCTGCGGGCCACGTAGGCTGGCAATCACAGGAAAAAGCAGTACCACTTTCTTGCAAGGAGACTCGAAGTGACGGCCGTCACCCCAGAACCCGAAGGCCGCAAGCTGCTCCGGCTTGAGGTCCGCAACAGCGCCGTCCCCATCGAGAAGAAACCCAGCTGGATCAAGACCCGCGCCAAGATGGGCCCGGAGTACACCGGCCTGAAGAGCCTGGTGCGCAGCGAGGGCCTGCACACGGTGTGCGAGGAAGCCGGCTGTCCGAACATCTATGAGTGCTGGGAGGACCGGGAGGCCACCTTCCTCATCGGTGGCGACCAGTGCACCCGGCGCTGCGACTTCTGCCAGATCGACACCGGCAAGCCCAAGGCGTACGACACCGACGAGCCGCGCCGCGTGGCCGAGTCGGTGCAGACCATGGGCCTGAAGTACGCCACCGTCACCGGCGTGGCCCGCGACGACCTCGCGGACGAGGGCGCCTGGCTGTACGCCGAGACCGTCCGCCAGATCCACGCGATGCTGCCCGGCTGCGGCGTGGAGCTGCTGATCCCGGACTTCCACGCCAAGCCCGAGCACCTGGCCGAGGTCTTCGGCAGCCGTCCGGAGGTGCTGGCGCACAACATCGAGACCGTGCCGCGCATCTTCAAGGAGATCCGCCCCGGCTTCCGCTACGAGCGCTCGCTGGACGTCATCCGCCAGGCCCGCGACTTCGGCCTGGTCACCAAGTCCAACCTGATCCTGGGCATGGGCGAGGAGCGCGAGGAGATCTCGCAGGCGCTGGCCGACCTGCGCGAGGCCGGCTGCGACCTGGTGACCATCACCCAGTACCTGCGGCCCTCGCCGCGACACCACCCGGTGATGCGCTGGGTGAAGCCCGAGGAGTTCGTGGAGCTCGCCGAGGAGGCCCGCGAGATGGGCTTCGGCGTCATGTCCGGCCCGCTGGTGCGCTCGTCGTACCGCGCCGGGCGGCTGTACAAGGAGGCCGTCGAGGCGCGCGAGGCGGCGGCCGGGGTTCCGGCGTGACGTTCGCCGCATCGGCCGGCGCAGCCGCGCTGGTTTCGTCCGCTGGATATCAAGTGGTTTCTTAGGGAGCTGTGATGAGCGGCCCCGGTCCGAGTCGGACCGGGGCCGTTTCGCATGCCGGACGCGGGGAATGCCCGGCATTGCGGATCGCGTTACCACGATTTGACCGGCAACACCAGACCCTGTAACAAAGAAAGCTGATAGTGGTGGTGGCCCGCCACCGGCTCCGTTCCCCGACGTCCCCCTTTCTCTCTGGTCGAGGTTCCGCAATGAGCATCGCAACGTCCTCCGCACCCGCTCCCACGATTCGCACTGCTCACCCGGCGACGTCCTCCGTCCGCACGATGATCCTCACCTTCGAGCGCCGGGTCCTGCGCGCCGGCGGCCAGCGGGGGGCGCTGGCGAACGCCCGCGCGGCCGTGCTGGAGGGGCAGGAGAGGGCCGCGCTGCGCGCCGAGGCTCACGAGTCGCTCACCAGGATGAGCATTCAGTCGCGCTAAGGTCCGCACTGGTTTACCACCGGGCGCCGGTACCACGTATTCTGCGTGGCATGGCACGCGACACCACGACGAAGACCCCCGCCGGCGGGGATGCGCCCAAGAAAAAGGGCCGGCTGAAGCAGATCCGCGAGGTCTACGGGATGACCCGCAAGGAGGACCCCAAGCTTCCCCTGGTGCTGGCCGCCTGGGCCGTGGCCGCCCTGGTGGTGTTCGTAGCCCTGGGCTTCCTGCTCGGGTCCCCGCTGTTCTACGGCATCTTCGGCATCCCGGTCGCCGTGCTGGCCGCGATGATCGTCTTCGGGCGGCGGGCGCAGCGTGCGGCGTACTCCTCGATCCGGGACCAGGCCGGTGCCGCCGCCTCGGTGCTGGACACGCTGCGCCGCGGCTGGGACGTCACCCCCGGCGTGCGCTTCAACCGGCAGCAGGACATGATCCACCGGGTGCTGGGCCGCCCGGGCATCATCCTGGTCGGCGAGGGCAACCCGAACCGGCTCAAGGCGCTGTTCACCGAGGAGCGCCGGCACCTGACCCGGCTGTTCGGCCCGGACGTGCCGCTGGTCGCCGAGGACATCGTGGCCGGCGAGGACGAGGGCATGGTGCCGCTGGGCAAGCTGAACAAGACGGTGATGCGGCTCAAGCCCGCCACCGGCAAGGCCTACCTGCGTCCGGCGCAGGTGCAGGAGTACCAGAACCGGCTCAAGGCCGTCGGGCCGAACATGCCGATCCCGAAGGGCCCGATGCCGCGTAACGGCAAGATGCCGCGCGGCCAGGTGCGCTAATCGTCGCAAGCCTACGTCTGCCGGACGTAACCCCGGCGAAACGCCACGGAACGTACGACGGCCCGCGACCGGTGATCGGTCGCGGGCCGTCGGCGTTCGCCGGAGGTCGCTGGTCAGCGGCGGGGTGGTCTGGACGCGGCCTGGATCATGCGAGCAGCCATATTCGGCCGGGCGAGCGAAGGCTCAGCGGGTGCTGACGATCATCGTGTGCGCGATCCGGTCGTGCAGGCCGCGGCCGTCCGCGTCCCAGACCACCGCGGGGATGACCAGGAACAACAGCACGGTGCGCATGCCGATCGAGTACAGCGAGGCCCGGCCGCCCTGATCGGAGCCGACCCGCAGGCCCAGAACCGCCATCCCGAGGGTGGAGCCGCTGATCCCCAGCCCCACCAGGTAGATCACGGCCAGCAGGCTCAGCGCCGCGAACTGGCCGTTGCGCAGGAGCCGGTCGCCGACCAGCAGGTACGCCATGCCGTAGGCGATGGCCCAGTCGATCATCAGCGCGGCCAGCCGGCGGCCGACCGAGGCCATCGAGCCCGGACCGGTGCGCGGGAGGCCAAAGCGCTGGCCGGAATAGTCGGACGAGGTCATGGCCACCACGGTACTCCGCACCGATTCGCGGTCCGCCACCAACGTCGGACAAGGGCGTTCCCCGGGCACCGCGGGGCCCACAGGGTAGGTTGGAGAAGACCCGGGCTCTGTGTAACACGCCGGAAACAAAAGGGACACGGCCGGGAAACCCCCCGGTCCTACGGTCGCATGAGTGCCTGATGGGTCCCGGCCCCGGTGGCGAGAGGCTTCCGGCCGGTGAGAATACTCAAAGGAGTAGTGGATGTTCTCGAACGCCGACGAGGTACTCAAGTACCTCAGGGACAACGACGTGAAGAGCGTCGACGTGCGGTTCTGTGACCTGCCTGGGGTGATGCAGCACTTCACGGTGCCGGTCGAGTCGTTCGACGCCGACGTCTTCTCGAACGGCCTGGCCTTCGACGGCTCCTCGATCCGCGGCTTCCAGGCCATCCACGAGTCGGACATGCAGCTGCTGCCCGACCCCAGCACCGCGCGCCTGGACCCGTTCCGCGCCGAGAAGACGCTGAACCTGAACTTCTTCATCCACGACCCGCTGACCGGTGAGGCCTACTCCCGCGACCCGCGCAACGTGGCCAAGAAGGCCGAGGCGTTCCTCAAGGGCACCGGCATCGCCGACACGGCGTACTTCGGCCCCGAGGCCGAGTTCTACGTCTTCGACGACGTCCGCTTCGCATCCGGTCCGGGCGAGAGCTTCTACCACATCGACGCCGAGGCCGCGTTCTGGAACACCGGCCGCTCCGAAGAGGGCGGCAACCGGGGCTACAAGCCGCGCGTCAAGGGCGGCTACTTCCCGGTGGCCCCGAACGACCACTACACGGACCTGCGCGCCACGATGAGCCGCACGCTCATCGAGTCCGGCCTGATCGTCGAGCGCCAGCACCACGAGGTCGGCTCGGCCGGCCAGGCGGAGATCAACTACCGGTTCAACACCCTGCTGGCCGCGGCCGACGACCTGATGCTGTTCAAGTACATCATCAAGAACGTCGCCTGGCAGGCCGGCAAGACCGCCACCTTCATGCCGAAGCCGGTCTTCGGCGACAACGGCTCAGGCATGCACTGCCACCAGAGCCTGTGGAAGGACGGCGTCCCGCTGTTCTACGACGAGGTCGGCTACGCGGGCCTGTCGGACACCGCCCGCCACTACATCGGCGGCCTCCTGAAGCACGCCCCGTCCCTGCTGGCCTTCACCAACCCGACGGTGAACAGCTACCGCCGCCTGGTCCCCGGCTACGAGGCCCCGGTGAACCTGGTCTACTCCCAGCGCAACCGCTCGGCCTGCATCCGCATCCCGATCACCGGCTCGAACCCGAAGGCCAAGCGCATCGAGTTCCGCTGCCCGGACCCCTCCTCGAACCCCTACCTGGCCTTCTCCGCCATGATGATGGCCGGCCTGGACGGCGTGAAGAACAAGATCGAGCCGATGGCCCCGGTCGACAAGGACCTCTACGAGCTCCCCCCGGACGAGCACGCCTCGATCCCCCAGGTCCCCGGCAGCCTCCCGGCCGTACTGGACTCCCTGGAGGCCGACCACGGCTACCTGCTCGAAGGCGGCGTCTTCACGCAGGACCTGATCGACACCTGGATCTCGTACAAGCGCGAGCGCGAGGTGGACCCGGTTCGGCTGCGCCCGACGCCGCACGAGTTCGAGCTGTACTTCGACATCTGAGCAGTGCTCAGACCTGCGTAAATAGGTTCGCAGGAACTTGAATCACCCCAGGTTGGCAACCAGCTGACCTGGGGTGATTGCCGTGGCTATCCATTCACTGAAGCCCGGCCACCGCTGTGCGAGAGCTTGGTCAGGGAACGACGGTCAAGGTCAGGGTCCACAGCTTCGACGGTGGGCCGGACGGGTCCGGGTTGTAGGTGCTGGAGCTGCTGAAAGTCACCGTGCCGGGGCGCAGCAGCCTGACTTGGTCGTGGCGGGTCCCGATCGGTTCGACCTGATCGCTGATCGACGCCACGGAGGGGTCGGAGGTGGTCGGCGCGCTCCAGGTGACGCCGCGCAGTGCGAGGAGCTCTAGCTCCACGGTGGTTCCCATGTGCAGACAGGCGCTGCGCACCGGGTTGTCGGTGGTGGGCACTACTACGGCGAACGTCCCGGACAGGCATTTGGCAGGGCTGCTGGCCGATGCAGGAGTTGTCTGCTGTGGCGGGGACGCCACCGAAGCGGGTGGCGCGGAGCCCGAAGCAGCCGTAGTGCTCGGCGCACTGGATCTCGGCGGAGGTGCCGAACCGGTTGTCGTTGTCGCGCTGGTCGAGGCTGGCGTCGTCGGCGAGACGGATCCGGACGATGTCGAGTGCGATGCCGTGTGCGATGTCGATGAGCAGCCGGCGACAACAGTGGTCGCAAGGACGACAACGGCAATCGTCGCACGCTTCGGCGTTCGTGGAAGTACATGCATGGCGGGGACTCCCAGTTGGCACGATGCAGCACCGGCGGTTCGCATTTGGACGCGGCAGCCCCGGCCTCGGTTCCCATCGCGCACCCGCTCCCGCAACCGCAACCAAAACCGCAACAAAAAGAGTGCGGCGTCCCCCAGAGTCGGGGGACGCCACACTCGTCATTTCACTACTGACGGAAGCGGGAACTCAGCCTTACGGCGTCCGGACCTTCCAGATGCCGCGTCCGTGGGTGGCCGCGTAGAGGTTTCCGTCCGGGCCGAGCTGCAGTTGCAGCGTGGCGTTGGTCGGCAGGCCGTTGCCCAGGATGCTCCAGCAGGAGGTGTGCGGGCCCTGGTAGAACACGCCGAGGTCGGTGGCCAGTGCGATGCCGCCGTGCGGCAGGATCTGGATCGAGTCGGCCGGGACGTCGGGCAGGTTCGCCGAGATGTCCTTCCAGGTGGTGCCGCCGTCGTGGCTTTCGAAGATGTGGCCGAAGTCCGCGCCGGGGCCTTCGGTCCACTTCCGGGAGAAGCCGCTGACTGCGACGTAGACGTGGTTGTTGTCGCTGGGGTCGATGGCGATCGAGGACAGGTAGCGGTTGGGCAGCGAGGTGCCGTCGGTCGACAGGGTCAGCTGGTGCCAGCCGGTGCCGTCGGCGTTGCCGACCGCGATGCCGCGGCTGAAGCCGACGCTGTTGCAGCCGCCGCCGCACCAGGCCGCGTAGATCTTGCCGCCGGAGTCTGCGACGGCGGAGGCGTCGTTTCCGGCGCCCAGGTCGTAGACGTCGGTCCAGTCCGAGGTGGCGCGGATGGCGTAGCCCTTGGTTTGGACGGCGATGTGCTGGCCGCCGGCGACCCAGGTGTTGGAGTTCTTGGTGTCGGCGGTGAACGGCGCGGTGAAGCGTGCGGTGCCGTTGACGCCGTCGTTCGGCGGCACGTTGTACTCGGTGGACGTCGAAGGATCGATGGAGACGTTCTGGCCGCAGTCGTTGGTGACCCAGATGTTCTCGTTCGTGTATTCCTCGGCGATGTTGCAGCCGTTGGCCGGGTCCACGAGGGTGTCGCCGCCGTCGCCGCCGAAGTTGGAGCCCATGACCGCGGGGCCGCTGCGCAGGATCGACTGCCCGTTGTCCTGCAGGCCGCCGGAGACCGCGACGCCCTTACCGGACGGGTCGGCGCCGACGCCGACCGAGTAGTACTGCAGGGTGTCGATGGTGCCGTCGTTGAGCGACTGCCAGTCGGCGGCGTGGCCGCCGGCATCCAGCACGCCGTTGACCGGCCGCTTGTAGACACCGCCGTCGTTGCCGACCACCACGTAGCTCTTACCGCCCATGCTGCCGATGGCGACGGCGTGCTGGTCGGAGTGGGTGGTCGGGGAGCAGGTACCGGTCTGCTTGGTCGGGTCGATGGACCAGCAGGGGTAGGTGAAGTTCCAGTACGGTCCGACGGTGTTCCAGGTGGTGCCGGCGTCGTGGGACTCGTAGACCTCTTCCAGGCCCATGTAGACGTGGTTCGGGTCGGTGGGGTCGACCTGCAGGAACTGGTTGTACCAGGCCTGCACGCCGGGGTTGTAGGTGGAACCGGTCTCGGCCGAGCCGGAGGCCTCCAGCTTCGGCGAGTCCGCGACCAGGGTCCACGGCCCGAAGGGTGTGCCGTTGGAGACGTAGACGCCGCCGAGCGTGGACTGCGGGCTGGAGATCTTCGTCGGGTCCTGGTTGATGGCGTAGAACTTCGAACCGTCCGCGGAGGACGCGAAGGTCACCGCACCGACGTTCGCCGCCGCGGTCGGCAGCGCGCCGAGCGAGGTGGTGATCAGGGCCCAGGTACCGCCGGTCTTGGTGTAGAACCCGTTGTAGGTGTCACCGCTGCGCCACCCGACGGCCGCGATCAGCTTGGTCGGGTCCTTCGGGTCGGCGGTGATGTCGTTGACGATGTTCTTGTACGGCGCGTGCGGGTCCGTGGCCTGGGAACCACCGGGCAGGTAGCTGGGGTTCGGGGCGAACTCCAGCTTCCACGCGCCGTGCAGGTCGCTCAGCGGATGCGAGTACAGGCCGCGGGTGGTGGCCGCGTAGACGGTGTCGCCGATGAAGCGGATCTTGCGGATGCTGGTGGACTGCAGCTCGGTGCCGCCGACCCGGTCGTGCGTGGAGAACGTCCCGTGCACCGGGTGTGAGAGCACGTAGACGCCGGAGCCGGTGAAGGTGTCCGAGGCGGTGTTCGCCTCGCCGGTGGCGTACCAGAGCCGCCCGGTGGCATCCAGTTCCAGGTCACCGGTCGAGGCCGCGGGCAGCGCCTGGGAGATCGGCGTCCAGTTGCCGCCGCCGGTGGTGGAGCGCCACACCCCGCCGTTCGCGGCGCCGGCGTAGACGTGCCCGGCGTTGTCCGCGGCCATACCGGTCATCCGGCCGGTGACGTTGCCGGCGCCGGCGGAGGAGTTGGAGTCGTAGTCGCGGTACAGCGGGTCGTCGGAGTTGTAGGCCGCCGTGGTGACCGACTTCCACGTCGGCCCGTAGTGCGGCATCGACTGCATCTGCTGCCACGCCGCGCCATAGGCGCCGGGGGCGACGACGCCGGGCGCGCTACGCGCCGCGAAGTACTCGTTTTCGGCGGCGTTCGGATCGTCGACGCCCCCGTCGGGGTTGCCGGGAGGGCCACCGATGGCCGCGGCTCGATTGTGCCCCGTAGATGAGGCAGGAGTGCCGATCGCATGCGGCCGGTTGTGGTTCTGCGCAGCTCCGATGTTCGCGGCGGATGCCTGCGGCCCGGTGAGTGCCAGCGCTAAGGCGGCACAGGCTGCTCCGATCGGGAGCAGACCAAATCGTGAGGCAGTTCGCATGCCGTGGGTCCCAACCTTTCGAGGAATGGTGAAGGTTGTGCCTGCGCAGCGTTCCATGTGGCATGGCACTTTGAAGAGACCGGAACGGTCACGATTCGGCAAAATGAGGTCCTGACCTGCCCTTGCGTGATTCAGGACGTTCCCTTGACCTACCCTTGTCTCAGTGCCCAAGCAATAGAACCCCTGATGGGAGGGCTGGGCCGTCGTAGCCGCCCCCGGCCTCGGGGCCGATCACCGTGATGGTCAGGTCTGAGACGACCCGCAGTCCAGCAGACTCGTGCCAGGGAACGTATCGCGTATGACAGGGCTCCGTGAGGGCAACACAAGCGCCGCCCGCACCCCGCGGCCAGACTCGGGAATCGGATTCACTCGCGTGGGGGACGAAACGCCACCCTCTGACCAGGACCCGGAGCACGTGCCCTTGCTGCCCGCTCGCACAGACAGCGGACGGCCGTGTCCATCGCTGAAGACGATGGACACGGCCGCCGTTCAGCCTGCCGGAGCAGGCATCACCGGGAGCTCTACCTCAGAGCCCCGAGCGCCGACGTCCTTGGATGCTGGGGCGTAGCGTAGACCGGTCCGGTAGTCGCCCGGATCGGGCCTCCGCGCATCGCGAGGCCGCCGCCGACGGTGTACATGCCTTCGTCGAAGGCCTGGCCGTTGGTCGGTGCCTTGCCGACGGCGAAGACCGCGATGGACTTGCCGTTCACGACCGAGCAGGAGATGTAGTCGCCGACCATCGGGCCCTGTGACGTGCCGGCGATCTGGGCCATGGTCATCGGGCCTGCCACCGTCTGGCCCGCGGCCCAGGTGGTGCCGCCGTCGGTGGAGGAGGTGAACCCGACGTACATCTGGCAGGTCGAGACCGAGCAGTTCGCGTTCGGGTAGAAGTAGTAGTACAGGCCGAGTTTGGCTGTGCTGCCGGAGGTGGCGTGGTCGACGCCGAGGCCGGGGATCATGTGCTCGATGCCGCTGGTGGTGGCGTCGATCGGGATCCGGGTCACGGCCGACCAGGTGGTGCCGTTGGTGGTGGTGGACATGACGATGTCGTTGGCCGGGCAGCCGGAGCGGAAGCGACAGTCCTGCCAGGCCACGTAGATCTTGCCGGAGGAGTCGATCTCCGCTGACGGCAGGCCGTCACCGGAGCGCAGGCCGCCGCCGACGGTGTGGGAGCTGATGTTCGCCACGGTGGTGACCGAGCCCCAGGAGCTACCGCCGTTCGTCGACATGAACGACGCGATCGACCCGCCGTTCGTCGAGAACGGAACGATGACGTTGCCGTTGGGCTGGACCAGCGGCTGGCCGCCCAGACCGCTGGGCGAGCCCGACGGCTGCTGGACCGCCGACCACGTCAGGCCGCCGTCGGTGGAGGTGGACATGACCTCGGAGTTGCCCGAGGAGGTGATGTCGACCTCGGTGTAGCAGTTGCCGTAGTGCGGGCTGGTGGATGTGTTGTCGCAGACGATCCAGTTCTTGTCGTAGCTCTGGCCGTCGAATCCGGCCGAGTTCACAGGGTTGCCCCACGTCATACCGCCGTCGCTGGAGCGGCTGACCAGGACGCCGGGGACGTTGCCGGAGGAGTCGATCGGCAGGGTGGAGATCAGCCAGACGGCGTGCTTGGCGTCGTAGACCACGGACGCGTCAGAGACCTGCGCGTAGCTCCCGCCGCCTTGGTTGACGGTGATCCCGGGCAGGAACCCGTTGTGCCAGGTGACGCCGCTGTCGGTCGAGGTCTCCCAGCCGATGTCCGAGGAGCCGCCGCCGTTCACGCGGCCGACCTGGTGTGTCGCGACGACCGTGGTGCCGAACGCGTAGGTGTCCGGTTCCACCTCGGTCGCATGCTGCGCGTCGGTGTCCGTGAACGGGTCGGTGGAGACCTTGAGCAGCGACGGCCCGGTGCCGTTCACCGTCAGGTTGAACGTCGTGGAGTGCGTCGCGGACGCGCCGGTGCCAGTGACGGTGATCGGATAGGTGCCGCTGGGCGTGCTGGAGGCGGTAGCGACCGTCATCGTCGAAGACCCGCCGGCGGTGATCGGGTTGGTTGAGAACGTCGCCGACGCGCCCGACGGCAGGCCTGAGGCGGACAGCGTCACGCTCTGTGCGCTGCCGGAGGTGACCGCGGTGGAGATCGTCGAAGTCGCCGACGCGCCGGGGTTCACGGCCGCCGAGGCCGGGCTGTCGCTGATCGAGAAATCATTGGTCGGGACGCCGCCGGACAGCGTGACGTCGTCGTACAGCGTGTACGTCGGGTCACCCGGGTAGTTGTCGTCCTTGCTGGTCAACGTCAGCGTGTAGTTGTGGTTGGCGGTTAGCGTCTTCGTGACCTGCTTCCACCCGGAGTTGGACACGCAGGTCTTGGCCAGCACCGTGGTCGTGGTGTTGGTGGTGGTGTCCTTGAGCGTCGCGGTGGCCCAGTCGTAGGTGACGGTGTCCGGACACACCACGTCGTACCAGAACGACAGCGACGGACTGGTCGCCGGCGCCGTGAACGACTGCGCGATCGAGGAGGTGTTGCTCGGGCTGGTCGAACCGACCATCGCGGCGTACGTGCCGGAGTGCGGGTTCGTGGTGGTGACCGAGGTGACACCGGACGTGGTCCAGCCGGTCAGGTTCCCAGTCTCGAAGCCGCCATTGGTGATCGAGGTGGCGGCCGACGCGGGGGTGCCGACGGCCGCGGTGCCCAGGAACATCAGCCCGACCGTCGAGACGACGGCGAGCAGTCTGCTTCTCAGCGGGCGTGGGGGACGGTGACGCACTTTGACTCCCGATGTGAGGCGCCGGGCGGATCCTCGCCCGGCTGCGGATTACGTGGGGTGCACGCGGGGTTGGGTAACGTCAGGGGCGGAGGGTTTTCTCCGACCCCTGACACCCTGCGGTGGGATCCGAATCAGTGCACAGCGACGTCGTCGTACAGCGTGTAGGTGGGGTCGCCGGGGTAGTTGTCGTCGTGGCTGGTCAGGGTCAGCGTGTAGCTGTGGCCGGCGGTGATCGACGAGGTCACCTGCTTCCAGCCGGAGCTGGAGACGCAGGTCTTGGCCAGCACCGTCTTGGTGGTGTTGGCGGTGTTGTCCTTCAGCGTCACGGTGGCCCAGTCGTACTGGACGGTGTCCGGGCAGGTGACGTTGTACCAGAAGGCCACGGAGCTGGTGCCGGTCGGGGCGGTGAAGGTCTGTACTGCTTTGGAATCACCGTTGGTCGCGCTGCTGCTCCCGAGCCGGGCGGCATAGGTGCCCGAATGCGCACCCGAGTTGACCACCGATGCGGTTCCGGCAGTAGTCCAGCCGGTGAAGGTGCCGGTTTCGAACCCTCCGTTGGTGATCCCGCCGGCCGACGGGGAAGTCACGGTCAGCGTGTAAGTGACGGCGTGAGTGTGGGAGGTTCCGGTGCCGGTCACGGTGATCGGGTACGTCCCCGCCGGGGTCGAGGCCGCGGTGGCGATGGTCAGCGTCGAGGATCCGCCGGCCGTCACGGACGTCGGACTGAAGCCGGCCGTGGCACCCGATGGCAGTCCGGACGCGCTCAACGCGACGGACTCGGTGTCGCCACCGACGGCCGAGGTCGAGACCGTGGCCGTCGCGGAGCCGCCTTGGGTCACCGAACCGGAGCCCGGCGTGGACGACAGCGAGAAGTCAGGCGTCGGCGCGGTCTCCGACACGATCGTCGCGTAGATCTCCGCCGTGGAGCTCCCGCTGTCCGCACTCCCCCAGCTCACCGCGAGCTGGTTGTTCGGCAGGGTGGTCAGCCCGAAGGTGTCTCCCGGCCACACCTGGCTGTTGCCGTAGTTCGTGGAGATCTGCTGCGGCGAGCCGATCAGACCCGAGGCCGTGGTGAACGTCTGCAGGTAGGTCGCATACCCCTGCGACGGTGCGTTGGTCTGCCAGCCCACGTACGCGGTGCCGGCCGGGCCGCCGGTGACCTCCATGATGTGGGCCGCGTTGGTGTTGTCCGGCGTGACGCGCGTCGGCGCCGACCAGGTCGCGCCGTTGTCGGTGGAGTACGACAGCCAGCCGGTGTCGGTGTTCGAGGTCTGAGTGTCCCAGGTGGCGTACAGGGTGCCGCCGGCGTCGATGGCGATCGAGCCGTTGATCCACCAGTTGGCCAGCGCTATCGTCCCGGCGTCGGGACGGACCTGCACGGTCGAGGTGGGCCAGGTGGCCCCGGCGTCGTTGGACCAGGTGAAGTACTCGTAGCCGGGATGCAGGGCGTAGGTGCCGGCGTCGGTCTGGTGGCCCTCGTACAGCGCGTCCACCCGGCCTTGGGGATCGACGAGCAGCGGCGCGGCGAACGCACCCATCGTCGGGTAGTTCGGCCCGATCGCCTTGAATCCACTGAAAGTCTTGCCGCCGTCGGTCGATTTCTCCATCACGGTGTTCAGCTCGCCGTTGGAGAAGGAACAGGAGCCGGTAGGGCTGCAAATCGTCTGGACGTTGGAGCTGTCCGGTCCGTAGTCCCACGTCACGTACACGGTGCCGTCCGGCGCCACCGCGATGTAGGGCCGGTCGCCGAAGTATCCACTGCCGGGCGGGACGACGTTCGCGGTCTGGGTGAACGTGGCCCCGTGGTTGAACGACGCCTCAACCACCGGATAGTTGCTCGTCGACATGAAGGACACGTACACGGTGCCGTTCGGAGCGACCGCGAGTCCGGGGTCCCAAGCGCCGGACGACCCCGCCATGGTGACCGGGCTGTTGTAGCTCGTGCCGTTGTTCGTGGATCGTGCGAAGCCGATACCGCCGCAGCCGATCCACGCCTGGTAGATGTCACCGGCTGTGTCCGCAGCCGACACGACTTCCTGGTTCTGGCCGGAGCACGCGGAGCTGACGTCCAGGATCGGGCCCACTGTCGCCCGCGGGGCCGGGTGCGCCGAGGCCGGTGGCGATGTCGCGACTCCCGCGACGAGGAACATCGCTGAGGCCACTGCCAGACTTCGCAACCTGCGACGTGAGGTGTGGCGGTTTCGGGCACGGGCTCGGAGCATGGTGGCACCCCTTTCGACTGCACTGGCGGGTTGGGGGTGTTGCTGGAGCACAACCGCACAAAATGTCGCGGGCACGGCGGATGCTAGATATCGGCCTATACATAGTCAAGGTTCTGCTAACACCCGATATCTACGCAGTCGATAGTAGATATGCGCGGCACGAAACCT
This sequence comes from Catenulispora sp. GAS73, assembly GCF_041262085.1. Lineage (NCBI taxonomy): Bacteria > Bacillati > Actinomycetota > Actinomycetes > Catenulisporales > Catenulisporaceae > Catenulispora > Catenulispora sp. GAS73. The sequence continues at coordinate 195,161 of NZ_JBGCCM010000014.1, read as the reverse complement.
GACAACCATCGCCCCCACGTCTGGCTTCTGATCAGATCCCAGCCGGGCGGCGGCGGCGCCGGCCTTGCCCGAAGCAAATGAAGGCGGGGGGGGGGGGGGGGGGGGGGCGCGGGCCGCCCCCCCCCCCCCCCCCGCCGCCTGGCGGTACTCAGCTCACGCCGGGCTCAGCCACGGATCGCGGGCTGGCCGGTGATCGGGTCCAGGAAGAGCTGGTCGTTGTGGCCGTGGTTGCCGTGGAAGTCGAACATGCCGTTCAGGCTTCCGGCGACGGTGGCGAACGAGCCGGGGATGTTGCCCAGCTTCCAGTTGCTCTGGACGAACTTGATGATGCTGCTCTGGTCGGTCAGCGTGTGGTCCACGTAGTTGTGCTTCGCGAACGGGGAGATGACCAGCAGCGGCAGGCGCGGGCCGTAGCCGCAGCGGCCGTTCTGGCCGGCCAGCGGCTTCTGCGCGGTGTTGGTACCGCAGATGCCGGTGCCGTTCAGCCAGTCCTGCGGGCCGGGAGGCGTCGGCACGTTGGCGGTGTTCGAGGGGTTGTGCACGCCGCTGTAGGCGTGGTCGTAGTAGCCGTCGGAGTCGTCGTAGTTGATGACGACCGCGGTGCTGGACCAGTCCGGGGTGTGCTGCAGGGCGTTGATCTCGTTGGTGACGAACTGCTGCTCGTCGTACGGGTCGGAGTAGCCTGCGTGGCCGTCCTCGTAGCCGGGGGCCTTCAGGAAGCTGACGGCGGGCAGCTTGTCCGGGGACACGTAACCGTGCGCGATCCCGGCGACCAGGGAGTCGAAGTCGCTGGTGTCGTACTGGTGGTTGGCCGTGTCGAACTGGGGCGTGCCGTTGACGTAGCTCTGGGTGTCGGTGCCGATCGAGTTCAGCGAGGCCGGCGCCAGGTGGTGCGGGTTGGCCGTGGAGGCGTAGTACTGGAACGGCTCGTGGTGGGCGATGTAGTCGTCCTTGTTGCCGTAGTTGGTGGCGCCAGGCGTGGTGCCGCCGGTACCGCCGACCGCCGCGCCGACCGGGTGGACCGCGTTGCACAGGCCCTGGTCGGAGGCCGGGGCGGTGGCGAACTTGCCCTTGAACTCGTCCGGGATGAAGGTGCTGGTCGGCTGCGGATTGGCCTTGGTCGCGACGGCGAAGGACGTCGTGGGCTTGAAGCCGCCCTGGAACCAGCCCCAGCTCAGGCCGGCGGCGTTGAGCTGGTCGCCGATGTTCTGGCCGGTCAGCGACGCCGCGTCGCGGGTGGAGCAGTCGTCGTAGTAGCCCTGCGCGTCGGCGATCAGGGAGCTGCCGCCGTTGCCGTCGGCGACGGTGTCGCCGTTGGTCGCCGCACCGTTGATCATCTTGTCGACGCTGCCGGTGTCGCCGGAGATCAGGTTGATCGCCCCGGGAGCGGACGGACCGAACGTGGTCCCGTAAGAGTTGTCGCTCATCGCGTACTGCTGCGCGTAGTTCCACAGCCCGGTGACGGTGTTGCCGTCGTAGTAGTTCATGACATCACTCGGGCTGCACTTGGCGCCGGTGCCGCTGGTGCCGCCACCATTGCCCACCGTAGTGACGAACTTGTCCATGGCCCCGCCGTCGAAGGCCTTCTGCTCGTCGTTGTAGTCGTGGTCCTGGTCGCACTGCACGACGTCGTTCAGGTTCGACGGGTCGAGGCGCTGCGGGTTCACCTGCTTGCCCGAGGCGTCCTTGTTCGGGTTGTTGGTCAGCAGGTTCCCCTTGCCACCCGCACCCTTGGTGTCGGCGAGGGTGTTGGCCTTGGGGGTGTTGCCCTTGGCCTTGAACTCCTGGCCGGAGGTGTTCGTCGCGTTCGGGTAGGTGCCGAAGTAGCGATCGAAGGAGACGTTCTCCTGGAAGATGACGACCAGGTGCTTGATCGGGGTGGTGGTCGTGGCACCGTTCGCCGCCGAGCTGCCGGAAGCGGCGGCGCTGACCGCGGCACTGGTCAGCGCGAGCGCCGAACCCAACGCGGCCACGCCGATCGCCGTCCTGCGGATTCTGGACACGCTCATGTCCCTTCATCGAGGTCTGTGGGCGAGCCCCAGCATTCCGCTGCGCGGCGCGCAACCTATCGACGCAGCGTGAACGCGTGGCGAGCCTTTGGCAAACAGAACACGCATACGAACACCCGAATTCGACCTTCTTGCCACACGAAGGTCCTATTCAGTGGCGGGAGGGACGCGGCGCCCGCGGTAACGAGATCGCGCTTACGGAGGTCGGACCGGCTCAGGCCGCCGGGACGATCTCGTCGATGAGCCCCTTGATCAGCTTCTCGATCTCGTCGCGGATCGGGCGCACGGCTTCGACGCCCTGGCCGGCGGGGTCGGGCAGGGGCCAGTCGAGGTAGCGCTTGCCGGGGTAGACGGGGCAGGTGTCGCCGCAGCCCATAGTGATGATGACGTCGGAGGCGAGGGCTGCTTCGTCGGTGAGGACCTTCGGGCTCTCGGCGGACAGGTCGATGCCGACTTCCTGCATGGCTTCCAGCACAGCGGGATTGACCGAGTCGGCGGGGGCGGAGCCGGCGGAACGGACGGTGACGCGGTCACCTGCGTAGTGGGTGAGGAAGCCGGCGGCCATTTGGGAGCGGCCGGCGTTGTGGATGCACACGAAGAGCACGGAGGGCTTGCTAGGCATCGGGAGGGTCCTTTCGGAACGGATCGCGGTCTCAGTGCGTGGAGGCTTGGGGTAGTTCGGTCCGGCTGCTTGATCATCGCGATGCCACCGGAGTCTGTTCGGCGGCCAGCAGATCCGCCTCGTCGGCCGCGTCCACGGCTGCTTTCTCCTGCGGGTACAGCGCCAACACCAGCCCCAGGCCGACGGCGGCGCCGATCACCTGGAAGGCGACGAACCCGAGAATCGAGCCGGGCGCGATCCCGGCGAAGGTGTTCGTGAAGGCTCGCGCGATGGTGACGGCGGGGTTGGCGAACGAGGTGGAGGACGTGAACCAGTACGCCGCTCCGATGTACGCGCCGACTGCGGGCGCGGCGAGGGCGCCCCGACCGGTGCGGACCAGGGAGAAGATCAGCAGGATCAGCCCGGCGGTGGCGACGGTCTCCCCCAGCCACAGGTGCCCGGAGCTACGGGTGTGCGTGGATGCGGTGGCTGCGGGCAAGGCGAACATGAGGTTCGCCAGGAGCGTCCCGCCGATACCGCCGGCGATCTGCGCCGGGATGTAGGCGACGACCGTCTTGGCGTCCACACCGCTCCCGGTACGCCGCCCCAGGACGAAGTCGGCGAGAGTGACGACCGGGTTGAAGTGCGCTCCGGAGACCGGTCCGAATATCAGGATCAGCGCGGTGAGCCCGAACACGGTGGCGGTGGAGTTCTCCAGCAACTCCAGCCCGACGTCGTTCGGCGAGAGGCGTGCGGCCATGATCCCGGAGCCGACGACCACGGCGACCAGCAGCCCGGTACCGAGGAATTCGGCGAAGGCGCGGCGGGTCGGCTGTGGGTTCACGCCGACACCGCGCCGGGGGCGAGCAGCGCGGACAACTGGGCCAGGGCCTCGGGCCGGGCCCGGTAGTAGATCCAGGTTCCGCGACGCTCCGAGTCCAGCAGCCCGGCCTCGCGCAGCACCTTCAGATGGTGGCTGATGGTCGGCTGCGTGACGTCGAAGGAGGCGGCCAGGTCGCAAACACACGCCTCGCCGCCGGCGTGCGAAGCGACCAGGGAGAACAGCCGCAGCCGCACCGGATCGGCCAGCGCCTTGAACACCGTGGCGAGCCCGGCGGCTTCGATCTCGGTCAGGGGCTCGGCGACCAGCGCGGTCGCGCAGGCTTCGCCCTCGACCAGCGGCAGCAACTTCTTCGACATGTGTCTATGTTTACCGTTATCAATGAGTGCAGGCAAACGGACGTGTGAACGTGCTCGTAATAGAAGATGCGCCTCTCAACGCCGGCTACGCCTCCTGTTGCTGTCCGGCGGTAGTGGGAAATCCGCGTACGAAGGTTCCCGCCGGACCTGCTCGGATCGACCGGAACCGGGTCGTTGCTCAGCTGCAACACCCTGGCCCGCCGCCGGTGCTGGCGATCGCCAGTGGATCGGCGAGCAACCCGCCGGAGATGCCCGTGGCCAGCCCGATCGTCACCGGCTCGGACGTGCCGCACGAGCTGCCGCAGCCGCCAGCTTCGGCGTCGTCCCCGGGCAGGGTGGTATTGCAGACGCCGGTCTCGGGCAACTCCAAACGCACGTCGCGTGCGGCGTCCCAGTCCCCGTCCAGAGCGGCGGCCACGGAGCGGGCCTGCTCGTAGCCGGTGGCCAGAAGGAAGGTCGGGGCGCGGCCGTATGACTTCATGCCGATGGCGTAGAAGTTGGGCTCCGGGTGTGCCAGCTCGTCCGCGCCGTGGGGCGGGACGGTGCCGCAGGAGTGCTCGTTCGGGTCGATCAACGGGGCCAGGGCGCGGGTGGAGCCCAGGATCGGATCCAGGTCCAGGCGCAGCTCGGAGGCGATCGAATGGTCCGGACGGAAGCCGGTCGCCCCGACGATCCGGTCTACTGTGACGGCCTTCTTGGCGCCGCGAACATCGACGCTCTCCACCTCGACCGTGCCGTTTCCCAAGGTCCTGATGGCATGGACAGAGAACTGATTCACCAGCTCGATCCGGCCCTCCGTGACGAGTTGCTTCAGTCGGGTGCCCAAGGCTCCGCGGGCCGGGAGCGCGTCGTCTGCGCCGCCGCCGTAGGTGCGGGCGGCCGAGCCGGTGCGGATCGCCCAGGACACGCGCGTGCCAGGCTCCTGGTCGGCGAGTTCGGCCAGCGACAGCAGGGTGTTCGCCGCCGAGTGCCCGGCGCCGACCACCAGCGTGTGCTTGCCGGCGTAGGTGTCGCGGGCGGCGCCGAGGACGTCGGGCAGCGCCCGGTCGATGACGGCGGCGGCCTCGGTTTCGCCGTGTGCGGGCAGGCCGGAGGCACCGAGGACGTTCGGAGTGCCCCACGTGCCAGTGGCATCGAAGACCGCGCGGGCGTGCAGATCAGTGGTCTGATCGTCCGCCTCGACCCTGAGCAGAAACGGCGCGAACTCGCGGCTGCGCGAGCGGACACGGTCCACACCGACCCGGCTGATCGCCACGACTCGATGACCGAGGCGCAGGTGCGGGACGATCTGCGGCGTCGCGGCCAGCGGCACAAGGTACCGCTCGACCAGCTCCGCGCCGGTGGGGGCGGAGTCCTCGTCCGGCGCGGTCCAGCCGGTCTTCTCCAGCAGGGTACGGGCGGCGGCGTCGATGTCGTACCGCCAGGGGCTGAACAGCCGCACGTGTCCCCACTGCTGGACCGCGGCACCGACGGCGTCCCCGGCCTCCAGGAGCAGGAAGTCGATATCGCGGTCGGCCAGGTGCGCGGCGGCGGCCAGGCCGACCGGGCCGGCGCCGATGACGACGACCGGCAGGTTGGCCAAGGACTCGTTCACGGCTTGGGCTCCGTTCGTCTCAGCGTGCGTGTTCGATGTCGCGAGGTTGATGACCGTAGCGATAGCCAAACGCGCCATGGCGGTCAGGGTTTCAGGCTGGACCCGGTCGGCGGTATCGCCCGCGGAGTGGTAGCCGGGCATCCCCGCCCCCAGGCCGACCGCGGCGATTCCGGCGGCGGCGTACTGGCGGTTGTCCGAGGCGACCTGGCCGGCACGCAGCAGGACCCCGGTGGCTTTCCCGGCCGCGTCGAGTGCGGCCAGGATCGCCCATGCCGGACCGCCGGCCTCGACGGCGACCGCCTCGTTCAGCTCCCCGGCGCCGTCGATGTTGACGACCAGTGGCGTGTGTCCGTCGGGGGCCAGGGCGGCGGCGTGGTGCGCGGAGCCGACCGCGCCGATCTCCTCACCGTCCAGCAGCGCCACCGACAATCCGATGCCCGCGGGCACGCGCTCCTTCAGCTGCCGGGCCGCCTCCAGCACAACCGCGACGCCGGAGGCGTTGTCCGAGGCGCCGGGGCGGTGGACGCCGTCGACGTCGCCGACGCCGTCGTAGTGCGCGGTCAGCCAGATCATCGTCCCGCCCAGCGCGGCTTGGGCGACGACGGCGTACAGGTTGGCCGCACCTCCGGCGGCGGTGTCGAACCGGTCGGTCGCGGGGACCACGTCCATTTCGGTCAGCGCGGAGGCCAGGAGGCTCCGGGCCACCGCTCCGCCGGGCGTGGCCACCCGGCGCCCGGCCAGTCCCCGCGCGGCCAGCGCCGCCACCGTGGCCTTCATCCGCGCCGCCGACGGCTCAGCCGACTCAGACGGCGGCACGGTGCTCTCGGTAGTCATGCGCCGCAGCCGCACGTGCCGGAGGCGACCACCTCGGTCTTGGCCTCAGATCCGCAGCACGAGCCCTCGGCCCCGGCCTGCTCGGTGGTGCCGCAGCACGGGGCGGCGGTCCCGGTGACCGGCTCGGTGCCGGTGTTCGTCGCCGGGCTGCCGCAACAGCCCGCCCCGGCCGCCGGGCTGAACGCCTCGGCGAGATCGCCCTGGAAGCCGCCGACGGTGGCGGTGCTGGTGCTCGTGGTCTGCTCGCTCATGGCCTTGCTCCTCACGCAACGGTCCCGTGACCTGGGTGTCAGGTTCTGCGACGGCTGATGGCGTCGCCTTGTCTCGAAGTTTTTCGAAGTAGCGTCAGCTTGCCCCCTGTTTCGAAGTCTGTCAATCTAGACGCATGTCGAAACTGAAGGAGCTGCCGCTGCTCGACCCCGAGCCGGTCGCGTGCTGCGAACCGCTGTCCGAGCACTCGATCTCCACCGCCGACGCCGTCGCCCTGGCCCCGGCGTTCAAGGCCCTCGGCGACCCGGTCCGGCTCCAGTTGCTCTCCCAGATCGCCAGCGCGGCCGACGGCGAGACGTGCGTGTGCGACCTGACCCCCGGCTTCGAGCTGACCGGACCCACCATCAGCCACCACCTCAAAGTGCTGCGCGAGGCCGGCCTGATCGAAGGCGAACGCCGTGGCACCTGGGTCTACTACCGGGCCATCCCGGAGAAGATGACCGCCCTGGCACGCCTGCTGGTCACCGCGGAGACAGCCGCCGCCATCGCCTGACCGGCGGCGGAAGCGCACCGTCGGGTAGAAATAGGCCATGCCATCACTACCGGACCCCGGCCACTGGGACACGGTCTACCGGGACAAGCAGCCCGAGCAGGTCAGCTGGTTCCAGACCGACCCGGCGATGTCGCTGGAGCTGATCGCGGCGGCCTCCCCGCGCACGGACGATCCGCTGATCGACGTCGGGGCGGGGGCCTCGGTGCTGGTCGACCGGCTCCTGGACCGCGGACACACCCACCTCAGCGTCCTGGACGTCGCCGAGTCCGGATTGGCCGCCGCCCGAGACCGGCTCGGAACCCGCGGCGCCGAGGTCGAGTGGATCGTCGCCGACCTGCTGGCCTGGAAGCCGCCGCGCCGCTACGCCCTGTGGCACGATCGCGCGGTCTTCCACTTCCTCACCGAATCGGCCGACCGGGACCGCTACCGGCAGGTTCTGAACCAGGCACTGGCCGACGGCGGCCACGCGGTCATCGGCACGTTCGCCGCCGACGGCCCCCAGCAGTGTTCCGGCCTGCCGACCGCCCGCTACACCCCGGACGATCTGGCCGAACAGTTTCCGGGTCTGCGCGTCCTGGACTCCCGCCGCGAGGAGCACCGCACACCCTGGGACGCGGTCCAGCCCTTCACCTGGCTGCTCCTGACCAGGTAGGCGCCGGGCCGGCTTCTGCCACCGTGCCCGGCCGACACTCTCGGCCGGGCACGGCTCGTTCAGCGACTCGGCGCTACTGCACGCAGCCGCCTGCGGCGTTGCTCCACAGCGGCTGGACGGCGAAGGTGCCCTTGGACGTCGTGATGGTCGACAGGTTCTGCCACGCGCACTTGTCGCCGATCTCCGAGCCGCTGCTGTCGTACCAGGCGTTGAGCAGGGGGTCGGTGATGGTTTCGGCCATTTCGTGGCCCTCGACGATGCTGACGCCGTCCAGGGGGCTGCGGACGGAGTTCGCGCCGCAAGAGCTGCCGGCGTCGGTCATGTAGGGCAGGTCGGTGTAGGTGACGTTGCGATCGGAGCTGACCGCGCCGTGGTAGGCGCACCACTGCGTGCCGAAGCCGCGGGTGCTGTGCCCGGTCGGGGTGGCGACGACGATCTCAACGTTCGATGACGTGCCCGCGCCGAAGTGGCCTGCCGCCTTGGCGGCCTCGGACTGGACCGCGGAGTCGCTCGGGTGGCTGGGTACCGAGGCGCTGTCCGACCAGGTGCCGGCCAGAAGGCCGGACTGGGAGCCGCCGCCGTACTGGTTGACGGTGGACAGCCACTGGGTGCCGCCGACGGAGGACAGGAAGTTGTTCAGATAGGCCTGCTCACCGCTGGGGTCCGACTGCCACCCCCAGTAGACGACGTAGACCTTCGGCGCATTCTCGACCGGACCGCCGTGGTTGATCAGGTTGCTGACGGCGGCCGGCGCCGGGTGCACGGTACGGGCCTTCAGCTGGTGCCCGGCGTTGCCGGATGGGCTCGCCGAGGCTGTTGCGGTAGTGGCCATGCCGAGCGCGGCGGTGAGGGCCGCCGCACCGAGGACGGCGGCGAGGCGCCTGCCGCTGATGCGGCGGTGGGGATGCGCGGTGCTGGGGCTGCTTGACACGGTTCTGTTCTCCCTTCAGCCGTCGGCGTACGGCTCGGCGCAGCGGTGACTGGCGGAGCGCGCGATCCGACGGGGTGATGGATGGTAGAGCCCTGATTTATTGGTGTGGGCAGGGCTCTCCTGGCGTGGAGAAACGAGCGTGCGCGAAGGTGGCGATGTCATGGGGATCAGCTACCCCATGTCTTGCTCAGGTGATTGTCGGGACAACTTCGAACCCTGTCAACGGATTCTGACAAGGAGATTCGGAGCCGGCCCCCGGCATCGCCTCAGAGTCCTCACACTGTTCGCCGCCGCGCTCACCCTTGTCGAGGCGACCTACGACGGATGCGGCAGAACTGAGCGGCTGAAGACCTGCCGGCGTGCACCTCGGCATCGCGTCGTCCGCCCCGGCCTAGGTGGGCACCGCGAGACCGGCTATGACCGGCATTGCGTTTTACAGGAATCGAGCGGGCCGTGGCACGCGGCTCCCGGTCCCACATCCTTTGCCGGGTCTTGTGACTTCTGCCGTGGCCGGGCCGTCGGCGCGGATGGGATACTCGCCCGGCTGGGAAGGCGCGCCCGACCCGTCTGGCGGCGCGCCCGATCCGGCCAGGCACCGAGGTTCCGGCAGCTCGGCGGCCTTGTGGCGGCCGGGCGGGCCCGCGGGCCCGGCGGACAGTGAAGGCGGCACGACCGTGAGCAGCGTGGACTTCCTCGCCGACCTCGGCCCGACGGCGAACGCGCAGGCTCTCACCCGGCTGCTGTCCGCGGCGGCCGCGCCGCCGTGGCCGCACGAGCTGCGCGGCTACGAATCGGCGCGGCGGGCTTTTGAGAACGCTGGGAAGGTCGGTGCCACACCGTTCCGGCGCGGCGTCGGTGTGCCGCTGCGCCGGCTGATCGGCGTGAAGATGGTGGCCGTGGCCGGGGCGCTGACCGTCACCGGCGTGGCGGTCGCGGCCGAGGCCGACGTGCTGCCCTCGCCGATCCAGCGGGCCGCGCATCAGATGCTCGGCGGTGCCGGCGTGCCGGATCCAGGCCAGGAGGCCCGCGCCGGGCAGCCGACGGCGTCCTCGCCGGGGTCACCGTCCGGGCAGCCGGACTCGAACCGCGCGGTCGGCGACCGTTCGAGCAGCGGCGGCAGTTCGCTGCCGGGCACTCCGGCCGGAACGGCCGACGCCCCGGGGCAGACCGGTTCGGCCGCCGACGATGCTTTGACGCTGTGCCGTGCCCACGCCGTGCAGCACGAAAACGGAAACGGGAACGGAAACAGCGGACTCAACGACCACGACCGCGCCCGGCTCGCGGCGATGGCCGGTGGCGAGGACAAGATCGACACCTTCTGCGCGCAGGTGCTCGCTGGGGTCTCGAACACTCCGGTTCCGCAACCGTCCGGCGGTCCCAGTACTTCGACTTCTCCGTCCGCGACTCCGGACCCCTCTCGCGACCACAAGCCAGTCAGCCCCGGGCACACCCACACCCCGACCAAGTCCGGCGCCGTCCGGTGAAAACGCACTCCGACCTGGCCTGGTAACGGCAGAAGGGGTCCGCACGCCTTTTCCCGCAAGAGGGATTCGCGGCATGCGAGCCCGGCCCGTACCCATCCCTGCCGGCCGGTCCTCCAGGTGGTGCCCCGCTGCCCGTGCGGCGGGGCGCAACCATCACCACACGGCGAAGGACGACGGCGAACAGTGCAGACCCCGACGGGACAGCAGTGGCAGACGCATCCGATCCCGCGTCCGCGCCGGGACGGCTCTGCTTCTGCTGACCTCGGCATCCACGCCGACGGACTCGACCACACCGCCACCGGGAACCGTTCCCCGGAGCCGGCCGAACCGACTGGCTCGACCGGCTCGACCGGCTCGACCGGCTCGACCGGCCCAGTCGGCCCGATCTTCGTGGACGCCTCCGGGCGGCGGCGCAAGCTCGCCCGCCGCGCGTCGTTGGCGGCGGTCGCCGTACTGGCCGGTTATGCGGCCCTGCTCGCAGTGAGCTTCGCCGGCGGGCCCATCCCGCCGAACGCTCTGCTGCCGGTTCCGGGGATCCCCACCGGCAAACAGCAGGCGCCCGCGTCCTCGGCCCCGGCCGGCACCGCCTCGGTGTCCGCGACGTCGAGCGCGGCCGCGGGCCGACCGACCGCCGGCGCCCCCGATCACCGGACCGCAGCCCGGGGCACCTCGCTGGGCAGGGCTCCGGGGCAGAGCGCGCCGTCCGAACCTCAGCCCACGACGGCGTCCTCCTCAGGGTCGAGCCCGGTACTACCGACACCGACGGGCACGTCAGTCATCACGACTCCGACCGCCACTCATGGCAATCCGTCGGCGCCCGGCCACACACGGCGCACCGACAAGTCGCCCGCGCCGACTACGACCGCCTGATTTTCAGGCAGACGAAGTCCGGCACGCCCATCGTTTCCCGACTGACGGCCGAGCGAGATGCCCAACACCCCACCCCATCCCGGCTATGACCACGGCGGCCCTTCCCGCCGCCCTGAACTCCGCCCTGAACTCCGTCCTGGCGACGTTCCACCGTTCCCGCCGCCACCTCCGTCCCCGAGACCTGGGCGCGATTTCCGCCAAGCTCCGAGCAGCCACCGCGGCGTCAAGCTCCGGAACCCGCGCAGCCACTGGCTTCTGATGGCCGTGATGATGCTGACGCTGGCCTCGATGCTGTTGCTCGGCGGCATCATGAACCACCAGGTCGGTGCCGAGGGCGCCGGTGGTCCGCACCAGGGGCTCGGCGGCGCGGGCGTGCCGGCGTCGATCACGCAGGGCGGGCCGGTCGTGGACACGCGGGCCGGTGCGCAGCGGTCTTACGCCGTGCAGCCCGGCAAAGTCGCGCTGACCTTCGACGACGGCCCCGACGGCACGTGGACTCCGCAGGTGCTCGCCGTGCTGACCAAACACCACGTCCCAGGCACGTTCTTCGTCATCGGCGCGCACGTCGCGGACGATCCGGGGCTGGTCCGTGCCGAGGTCGCCGACGGCGACGAGGTCGGCATCCACACCTTCACCCACGACGATCTCGCCACCGCACCGGCGTGGCGCCGTTCGCTGGAGTTCTCGCAGACGCAGTCGGCGATCGCCGGCGCGACCGGGATCTCGACTCCGCTGCTGCGTCCGCCGTACTCGTCCGAGCCGGATGCGGTGGACCGGCTGGACTGGGCCGCGATCCAGGACGCCGGCCGGCACGGCTACCTCGTGGTGCTCACCGACCGGGACAGCGAGGACTGGCAGCGGCTGGGCGTGCAGAAGATCCTCGACGCCTCGATCCCGCCGGCGCCCGCCGCGCCGCCGGCCGGTAGGAAGGCGGCTCCGCCGCCCGGCTTCGTCCTGATGATGCACGACGGCGGCGGCGACCGCTCCGAGACCGTCGCTGCCCTGGACCGGCTGATCCCGGCTCTGCAGGCGCGCGGCTACAGCTTCGACACCGTTACCGGCGCCGTGGGCGCCCCGTCCCCGCTGGCGCCCGCGAACACCTCCGCGCGTTGGAAGGGCAAGGGTCTGATCTTCGCGGTCCAGGCTTCGGACTTCGTCGTGCACTGGCTCGGGTGGGCGGTGCTGATGTCCGGGATCATCGGGGGCGTTCGCGTCGTGATCCTCCTGGTCGCGGCCCGGCGGCACAAGAAGGCGCGGACCAGACGATGGGGCCCGGCGGTGACCCGGCCGGTATCGGTGATCGTCCCGGCCTACAACGAGGAGGCAGGGATCCGCGCGACCGTCGAGTCGCTGTCCGCGAGCGTCCATCCGATCGAGATCATCGTGGTCGACGACGGTTCCACCGACGGCACGGCGGCGGTGGTCCAGGAGCTGATCCGGCACCGACACCCCGGCCGGCCGCCACTGCGGCTGATCAGCCAGGCCAACGGCGGCAAACCGGCGGCCCTGAACACCGGCGCGGCAGCCGCCCGAGGCGACCTGCTGGTGATGATGGACGGCGACACCGTCTTCGAGCCGAAGACCATCGCCTGGCTGGTGCAGCCGTTCGCGGACCCGTCGGTCGGGGCTGTGTCCGGCAACGCCAAAGTCGGCAACCGCAAGGGGATCCTGGGACGCTGGCAGCACATCGAATACGTGGTCGGCTTCAACCTTGAGCGTCGGCTGTACGATCTCGCCGGCTGCATGCCGACCGTGCCCGGCGCGGTCGGGGCGTTCCGGCGGGAGGCGCTGGCGCGTGTCGGCGGAGTCAGCGACGACACCCTGGCCGAGGACACGGACCTCACGATGGCGGTGATCCGCGACGGGTGGCGCGCGGTGTACGAGGAGCGGGCGATCGCGTGGACCGAGGCGCCCTCCTCGCTCCGGCAGTTCTGGCGCCAGCGCTACCGCTGGTGCTACGGGACGATGCAGGCGATGTGGAAGCACCGGCGCAGTGTGCTGCGGCGCGGGCCGGAGGGGAAGCTGGGACGTCGCGGGCTGACGTACATGCTGCTGTTCCAGGTGCTGATGCCTTTGCTCGCACCGATCGTCGACGTGTTCGCGCTCTACGGCCTGATCTTCAACGACGCGGCCCGCGTCGGCGCGGTCTGGTTGGCGTTCCTGGCGGTCCAGGTCGTGATGGCGCTCTACGCATTCAAGTTGGACCGCGAGCGCCCGACCGCGCTGTGGACGCTGCCGCTGCAACAGGTCGTCTACCGCCAGCTGATGTATCTGGTGGTGATCCACTCTCTGGTGACGGCGGTCGTCGGGAGCCGGCTGCGGTGGCAGCGGATGCAGCGCTATGGAAGCCTCAGCGGAACACCCGCCGCAGGTCAGCAACACGTGTAACGCCAACGCGCGCACCGACGCCTGTATTAGCGGCGAGAAGGTGGCATCTCGTACAGCGTCCGGCTCCGGAACCCGTCGACCATTCCCGGCGGGGCCCGGAGCCGGACGTTTCACTTGAATCTGTCGGGAGTCCCTACCGCCCGGCGATCGAAGTGTCCCCACAACGCTCAAGGAGCTGCGGCCCCAGGTCGCGCAGTTCCCAGCCGAAGTTCTCTGCCGGGCGTCCGAAATGGCCGAACGTGGCCGTGGGGCGCAGCGGGGTCGTGCGCAGCGCGAGGCGCTCGATGACCGCGCCCACCCTCAGGTCCACTGTCTCCCGCAGGGTTGTGGCGATGGACGCCGGCTCGGCGCGCTCGGTGCCGAAGCACTCGACGTCGAGCCACACCGGCTCCGCGCGGCCGATGGCGTAGGCCAGGCCGATGCGGCAGCGGCGGGCCAGGCCGGCGTCGACGACGTTGGCCGCCAGGTAGCGGGCCAGGTAGGCCAGGGCTACATCGCGCGGCTGTTCAAGCGGCTGGGCGTCATGGACCGCTTCCAGGCCGGAGCGGTGGCGCACTCGATGGGGCTGATCGAGGTACCGCACCGGTAGTGCGCACGAGCGCGCGGATGCCTCATCCCGCGCGCGGCTCAGGGACGGTGCAGGACGAGGATGCCGTCTTCGGCGCTGATCGTTTGGAAGCCGTCCATCGCCAGCTGCGCGAGCAGCGCCTTTCCGTTCGGGCTGCGGAGGTCGGGAAGCGAGGTGTCGGCTGCGATCCAGTCGATGCGCCGCGGTAGGCCGTCGATACCGTCGAGGCTGACCAGCGGGTAGACGGTCGTCCGGTCGACCAGGTGCGGGGCCAGGTTGTTGGTCGTGGCGACCAGGACGCCGGATGGAATCTCGTGCACTGCCGCGTCGGCGGCCGCGACGTGCCGGGGAGTGCGCCAGAACCCTGGAGTGACCAGGTCGTGCAGGGGGAATGCCACGCAGAGGGCTGCGGCGAACACAGCTACCGCAGACGGAAGACGGGTGCCGAGCGGCCGTCGGTCCAGCGCTCGACGTCGGCACAGTGCGTCCACCAGAGCCAGGAAGGTCACGGGCATCAGGACGGCCGAGTAGTGCCAACTCCACCCCCAGTAGCTCGGGTTGTTCGCTGTGAATCGCCAAAGCAGTGTCGGGACCGTCAGCAGTATCAGCGGGCTGGTCGCGGCGGCGAAGCCTCCGGCTGCCAGCACCATGAACACGGTCACCGGCTTCACCGGCGGCCAGATCAGCTTCATCGGGATCAGCCACGGTCGAGCCAGGGCCGCGCCGTAGCCGCCGCCGGCGTTGGCGTCTGCGCCCAGTCGGCCCAGGCCTCCGGCCGCCGCGAAGTGCGGGATCACGACGATCATCGCGACTGCGGCCACCGCGGCGCCGGTGATGCTCAGGGCGATCCCCGTCCTCCGGGCGCGGCGGGCCAGAAGCAGGCCCAGGACGACGACCGTCAGCCCCATGTCCTCTTTCACCAGCAGCAACGGCACCGACCACGCCGCGGCCGCTCGGGGGCGTCCGTCGAGATACGCGGCCAGAGCGCAGGCCATGATCGGCAGCTCGAAGGCGACCTCGTGGAAGTCGAATCCGATCAGTTGCTGCACACCCCACGACAGGGCGTACGCCGCCCCGATGCAGCAGCCCGACCGCGACCCGAGCTTGCCGATGGCGCACCGGGCGACGACGAACACTGATGACGCGACCAACGCGGCTTGAATCAGCAGCAGGGTCTCCGTGTGCGGCCACAGCCGATAAGCCGGGCCGAGCACGACGAGTATCGGGCTGAAGTGGTCGCCGAACAGGTTCGGGCCCGCCTGGCTCAGGGCCGTGCCCTTGGCCAGCCACGGCGATGTGGGTGCGCGACCATCGGCGAACGCCTTGGCGTACTGGGTGAATATCCCCAGGTCATAGCCGCCGGTGCGGTACAAGCGGTTCAGCCGGAGCGCGAGGAGCGAATACGTCAGCGCTGCCGCTGCAGCCAAGGCCGCGGGGAGTCGCCGGTCAGGTGGCGCGTCCCGCGGTGGCCTTTGTGTCACGGCCACGCCCCCGGCGCGGATCCGCGCGGGGTGACCGATCACGATCCCGGTGTCGTCGTCGACGTGTCTCATCCCCGTTGTCCCCTGACGTGGTCGCCCGGCGGCGAAGCGTTTTTGGGCGCGCTTGACCCACTCGTCGCCGTCGGTGTGTGGTGTTCGGCCGGCGTGCTGAAGGGTTAATGCGTTTCAGGGCATGCCGGGCTGCATCGACGATGCGACCAGGAGGAACACGTCGCCGCCGACGAATTCGAAGATGTATCCGAGGTTCCGACCGCCGCGCACGGGGCGCGAACAACCGCAGCATTCGGTCTTAAGAAGCCACAGCACTCCCCACGGTGGGTTCTCGGAGCCGACGTTCGGTCATGGCGTGAAGCATAGTCAGTCAGCCGATATATTCAAGTGAACTGAGTATGGGGGCCAGCGGCAACCTTCTGCGAACCGGTTGAGTGTGTACGGCCAGGAGGTAGCCCATGCAAGACGACGACAGAACCGACTTCGAGCAGTTCATGGCGGCGCGGTGGCAATCGTTGGTCCGCACCGCGTACGCGCTCACCGGTAACCAGCAGGACGCCGAGGACATCGCGCAGACGGCGCTGGCCAACGCGTACAGCGTCTGGCCGAGGATCCGGAAGGCGGACGACGTCACCCTGTACGTCCATCGGATCCTGATCAACGTGTATCGCACGGGCCGGCGGCGGCGGCGCGTGCTGGAGGTGCTCACGGCGGCGGTGCCCGAGCGGCGTGGTGCCGCGGTCGCGGCCGCGGGCGACAGCCTTCACACCCGTGACGAGGTGGTCAGGACACTGACGCTGTTGCCGCCGCGGCAACGGGCGGTGATCGTCCTGCGCTACTTGGAGGACCTGACCGAGGCGCAGACCGCCTCCGTGCTGGGTTGCGCCGTCGGCACGGTGAAGAGCCAGACCTCGAAGGCACTCGCCAGACTTCGCGCCTACCACACGGCGGCCCCGGAGGGCCTGAACCGATCGCACCCCGAACCCCGAGAGCAGGTGGCCCGATGAACCAGACGCTCGATGAGCACGAGATCCGCGACGCTGTGGAGCAGCTGGCCGCCGGGGCCGCGACCGCGCCGCTGCCGGGGCCGGCGATCCTCGCCGCCGGGGCGCGGCGCCGCGTCCGGCGACGGGTCGGGGCGGCCGGCGGGCTCGCGTTGGCCGCGACACTGGCCGTCTCGGTGACGTGGTCGGCGGCATCGGGCGGCTCTTCCGCGGGCCCCGCCGCCGGGCCGGCCACGACGACGAACGCGTTCACCGAACAACTCGGGCACACCTTGGCGGAGGTGCTGCCCGGAGCCAAGGTCACCGCGTCGATGTTCGCCGATACCGACCCCGCCGCACGCCACGAGCGCCTCGACGTCTTCCCGCTTCGAATCACCTACCACGGCCACGTCTCGGACGCGTTCCTGACCCTTCGCGCCTTCACGCCGGGCAAGGGCGCGCTGGGCCAGCCGGCAGCCATCCTGTGCCACGGCGACCTGATTCCGCCTTCGACTCGTTCGGGCTGCGTGTCGAAGGACCTCGCAGACGGCGGAACCGTCCACGCCGAAGTTCAAAAAGGGTCCGGCGCCTGGACCCCCGCCTGGGCCGACCTCGGTGCGGGCGACAGCCCGCTGACGATCGTCGAGGGGGACGTCGACCTCGCCCGGAGCGGAGCGTGGGCCATGGTGCAGGTGCACGGAGGCGCCGAAGCCAATGGCAGCACGCTGACTCCGCCGGCGGTGAGCGCGGCGTTGGGCGACCCGCGGTTCACCGCCTTCCTCAGCGACTTCGCAGCCCATCCCGAGCGCGACCCCTACGGCCCCCCGGCCCCGGACCACGGGACCGTCGTCGCCTCCGGGTCGGTCGGAACCCACCGGTGGACCCTGTCCTTCGGCCTGGTCAGCAGGACCGCGCCGCACGACATCACGCAGGTCCTCACCAACTGCGACTACTGGGACTACACCGTCGACGGCGTCTCGACCGGCCCCGACCCCGAGTACGCCTGCGGCCCGAGCAACTCCAAGAACGACAACCCGCCGCCGACCGACAAGTCGCAGCCCTACCCCGCCAACCGTCTCTACGCCGGCGGATACACGCCGACCAGCATCATCGGCTCGATCCTGACCAGCACTGTGCCGCGCGGCACCGCCACCGTCGAGGCCAGTTTCGACGACGGGTCACCCAAGATCACGACCAAGGTCTTCACCATCCGCGGCGATGTCCCGTACTTCGTACTGGTCAAGGCGGATTCGGCAAGCCCGGGCTGGAAGACGGCGACAGTGAAGTGCCTGGCCGCCAACGGCAATGTGCTGGGCGAGCTGTACTTCACCGCCCCGACGAGTACAGCGCCGCCGACGAAGTAGGGCGCTGTTCACCGCATGAGATCTGCGGGCGACGCCGCCCGCAGATCCTCCTTGCCGGAAAGAACTCCGAGAGGAACCACAGTTGATATCTCGCAGACCCCGAACCACCTCGCTGGCGGTCACGCCGATTACGGCCATGCTGATCACGGCCGCAGCGTTGAGTGCTCCTGCGGCGGCATGGGCCGCTGCTCCTGTCGACTCCGCCGCCGGCAGCTCTCACACTGCTGCCACATCGGCGGTACCGACCGTGTCGCCGGCGGTTTCCGGGCCCGCCGTCGTCGTCCTGCCGACCGGTGACCGGGTCGTGGTCGGCGCGGGCACCGGTACCCACGCACCGCTGACGATGGAACAGGTTCCCGGCGGGTCCGATGCGTTCGCCAGCGTCCAAATCGGCGGCGACCGGTACGTGATCCCGTCCGAAGCGGCGCCGTATGTGGGGCGTTCGCTCGACTTGTCGTTGTTCGACGTGACGAAGCCGGCCGCCTCGGCCTCCGGTCCGAGCACCCGTATCCCGGTGCGGCTGAGTTTCGCCGCAGGCATCACACCGACCGCGCCGGCAGGCGTCACGGTCACCTCGGTCAGCGGGCAGTCCGCGACCGGGTATCTGACCCCTGATTCCGGAAAGGCGTTCGCGCAGGCGCTGCGCGACTCGATCAAGGCCGACCTCGCCGCGGGCCGCCGGGCCGGAACCGGGCCCTTGGTCAGCGGGCTGACCTCGATGGCCACGCCGGGCGCCGGCACCACGACGCCGGTCCAGCCCCACTACCCCTTGCACATCCTGCAGGTGAACACGCTCGACGGCACCGGCGCGCCGTCGGACGTGCCCATCGTCTTGGTGAACACCGACAACGCACGCGCCTTCGCCGCGCAGCTACGATCCGGCCAGGGTGTCGCGCGCGTCGCAGTACCCGCCGGAGACTACGCCGCGTTCAGCTACGATGCCGTCTTCAACGCACAAGCCGATACCGTGCGGTTGAACATCGTCACGCAGGACGGCATCACGGTGCCGGCGACCGGGGCGGTCCCGGCGGTCACCATCGACGAGCGCACCGCGACCAGCCCCGTCACCTTCACCACACAGCGGCCCTCCTCCGAAGAGGCTGGGTACGTCACGGTCGGCCGCCAGGACGTGTCAGGCGTCGGTCTGTCGTTGACGGAGCTCGCGTTGGGCCCGATGTCGATCTACGTCAGCCCGGAGTCCGAACCCGCGATCGGTTCCCTGGCCTACATCGTGAACTGGGTCGGCGTCAGCCCTGCCACGGCCGCCAGCACGTACCGGTACAACCTCGCCGTGGTCTCGGACCAGATCTCTGCGAACCAGGCCTACGCCCCCGCAGACGACTCGCTGGCCACGCTGCACCACACCCTCAACCTCGACCCCGCCTACGGTTCGCTCCAAGCCGAAGTCGGCAGCGGATTCGACGCGCGCTACGGGCCGATCACGTTCTTGTTGCTGGTGTCCGGTACCTCGACCACCGAATACCTCACCGGCGGTCTGCGCTGGTTCAGCACGATGTCGCCGCCGGGCGAGGCGTACATCGTCCTCAGCGACGACGCCAAACGGTACGACGCCGGCCAGACCGACACACGGACCTGGGCCTACGCCCCGGAGGCACCGAACTTCGGCACGCACCCGGCGCCGGCGCCGGGAAACGCCTTCGGCTGCCAAGCCTGCACTGGCGCGGGGAACATGACCGTGACCCCGGGGATGCTCGGCGACCGCCACCCGGACACCGAAGGCGTCGACTTCGGCGCTGACGGCACCGCGCAGCTGTACTGGAACGGGCAGCTGGTCTCCTCCGACACCAACCGCTACGGCTACAACCTCACCAACGTGCCCCCGGGCCCGGCGACCGTCCGTGCCGTGTTCGACTACGACCGCACCGCCACCGGCATCACGCAGTCCACGAAGACGCACACGGACGTCACCATCCCGTACTCGGGCCGGACCGATCCGTCGATGACTCTGCCGGCAGGTGTCGACTGTCCTCCGGCCGACGCCGCCGACACGCCCTCGGTCCCGTGTCAGATCCTGCCGGCGCTGACGTTGAACTACCAGCTCAACGGCTTGGATGCGCAGAACACCTCGCACTCGCCGATCCAGAACCTGGTGCTGCACGCGGGTCACCTGTCCTACGGCGGCGTGGGCTCCCGGGCTCGCATCGACTCCGCGCAGGTGTCAGCGTCCTTCGACAACGGCGCCACCTGGCAGGACGTCCGCACCCACGGGTTCGACGGAACCTACGCCGCGCACTGGGCGAACACGGCCACCGGCAGCCCGGTCCAGCTGCGCGTCACTGCCACCGACTGCCTCGGCGGCTCGATCACCCAGACCATCGCCAACCCCTACACCGTCGGCTGACGCCACGATGAGCCCTGCTTCGGCTCCTACTGCCACCCCGCCAGCACCCGCATGCTCGGCGAGAACGCGATGTCCGTCGTCGACTCCGAGCTTCGGGTCCACGGAGCGGCGGACCTGCTGCGGAGCTGAGCCGTTCTCAACGGTGGGCGCCGGACAGCGCGCCGTCGAGCTCTCGCCGGGAGGAGATCCCCAGCTTGGCGAAGGTCTTTCCGAGATGCCACTCCACGGTGCGCGGGCTCAGGAACAACTGCGCGCCGATCTCAGCGTTCGAACGTCCGGCGGTGACCAGCCGGGCGATCTGGGCCTCCTGCGGGGTCAGCACCGGCGGACCGACCGTGCGCTTGCGGACGGTCTCGCCGGTGGCGAGCAGTTCCCGGCGGGCTCGCTCGGCGAACACGTCCATGCCCATCGTCGCCGCCGTGTCGTAGGCGGCCCGCAGTTCGGTCCGGGCTTCGCCGCGGCGGTTCCGGCGGCGGAGCCATTCGCCGAGCAGGAGTCGGGACCGGGCCTGGAGGACGCCGAGTTCGCCCCGGTCGAAGTGCGCGATGGCTTCGCGGTAGTGGCGTTCGGTTGTGGCTGCGTCGGCGGCGGTTTGGTCACCGTCGTCACCGTCGTCGCCTTCGTCGGCGCCGTCGGCTTCGGTGAGAGCCTGCGCGAGCGCGTAGACGCCCAGGGCCCACGGCGTCCCGGCCCGAGCCCAGGCCGCCAGCCCGTCGCAGGCCTCGCCGGCCGTCGCCCGGTCGCCGACACGGACCGCCGCCTCGACGAGTTCGGTCCGCGCCCAGTTGTGCAAGGCAAAGTCCTGATACTCCAAGCCCTTGCGAGCCGCCTCCACCGCGAGCGGATAGTTCCCCAGGCTGTTGTGCAGCACCGCGCGCGCGAAACCCGCCAGGGCGAGCAGGCGCCCCGTGCCGCGTTGCGTCGCGGCGCGCTCCAGCGCGTCGACCCGGCCCAGGGCCTGCTCCTCCCCGCCGCGGTACACGCCGAGCATGGCGGTGGCGAGCGTGGAGCCGGTCAGGCCCATGGCCTCCTCGGCAGCCGCCGCCTCAAGGATCAGGCCCCGAGTCTCGGCGAACCGCCCGGCGTGGTTCAGGGCGATGATCCGGTAGGTCAGCGCGGTCGGGATCAGGGACAGCGTGCCGGTGGACCTGGCGAGGTCGGCCGCGCGCTCGGTGATGCGCAGACAGGCCTGCAGATCGCCCAGCTCCAGGCCGGCAGCCACGGCAAGCCACAACATCCCGGAGTCGGCGTCGGTGTCGGCGGCGTACGCGTCCAGCACCTGCCGCAGGAACGGGGCCGCAGCGGGAGGACCATCGAGGTACCACACGGTGAACGCGCGCAAGAACGCCCCGGCCATGTCGTCGCCGGGTGGCAGCTCGCGCGCGGCCTCGACGGTCCGCCGCATGCTGTCCGGATCGAGCCGGCCCGCCCACATGGCCGCGCCGAGCGCGGACAGGCAGGTCTGGCGGGCGGCGGCCGGGTCGAGCTCGCGGAGCTGGGCGGTCGCGGCCAGCAGCGGCTGCACCGCCCAGGGGCCGGGGTTGATCATGTACGACGCCTTGGCCCGCAACCGCGCGGCCTCAGCCTGCTGCCGCCGATCCACCGGCCCGAGCTCGGCGGCGGCGAGCAGGTCCGGCACCCGGGCCGGGGCGCCGGCGGCAAGGTGGGCCGACGCGGCGGCCAGCGCGCGCCGCGCCCGGTCCCGCGGTTCCGGGGTGAGCGCGGCGGCACGTTCCAGGAAGGAGGCGGCCGCGGCGCGGCCACCGCGCGCCATCGCCCGCTCGGCGGTGCGTTCCAGTGCGGCGGCGACATCCTCGTCGGGGCCGATCGCGGCGTGCGCCCAGTGCCAGGCCTGCCGGTCCGGGTCGCGCTCGGCGTCGGTGGCCTCGGCGAGCGCGCTGTGCACCGCGCGCAGCGTGGCGGTGTCGGCGTCCCGCCACACCGCCGAGCGGACCAGCGGATGCCGGAACCGCACCGGCGCACCCATGGTGATGAGACCCGCGGCCTCGGCCGGCGCCGCGGCCTCCGGCTCGATGCCCAGCAGCTTGACGGCCCGCCACAACAGCGGACCGTCGCCGACCGGCTCGACAGCGGCGGCCAGCAGCAGCGTGCGGGTGTCGGCGGCCAGCGTGTCGATGCGCCGGCGGAAGCCGGCCTCGACCCGGGTGGCCAGCGGGGCGACGCCGAGCCCGCCGAACCCGAACGCCAGCTCCGCCGACGTCAGGGCGCGGGGCAGCTCCAGCAGGGCCAGCGGGTTCCCGCCGGTCTCGGCGATGATGCGGTCCCGGACGCGGTCGTCGACCGGTGCGGGCAACGCCGAGTCGAGCAGGGCCCGGGCCTCGGCGTCAGCCAGCCCTCGCACCGGAAGTTCGGGCAGGCCGGTGACGCCCGTCCCGTCGTCGAGGATCCGCTCGGCGAAGACCAGGGCCACCGATTCGGCGTCCAACCGGCGGCCGACGAAGGTGAGGATCCGCTGCGACATCAGGTCGAGCCACTGGGCGTCGTCGACCAGGCAGAGCAAAGGGGATTCGGCCGCCGCCTCGGAGAACAGGCCGAGGACGGCCAACCCGACGAGCAGCATCTCCGGCGGGTTGCCCGCGCTCAGGCCGAACGCGACGCGCAGCGCCACCTGCTGGACCGGCGGCAGCCGGTCGATGTGCGACAGCAGCGGGGCGCAAAGACTTTGCAGGGCGGAATAGGCGAAATCGGTCTCGGCCTCGACGCCGGCCGCGCGGACGACCCGCATCTGCCCGGCCTGCGCCGCCAGGTGGTCGAGCAGCGCCGACTTGCCGATGCCGGCCTCGCCCCGGAGCACCAGCACCTGGCTGCGTCCCTGCCGCACCTCGCGCAGGAGGCGGTCGAGTTCTTCCCGCTCCCGGCTCCGTCCGAGCAGTTGGTCCTTCGCGGCCTGTGTGATGGGGTCTTCGTTCACCGGTGAGTTTCCTGGTAGGGGTCCCCCTGCCGGGGAGCTCTGCCCTCATCCTACGAACAGCTGTCCGCCGGGCCCCGGCCTGGGCCGGCCCACCTACCCCAGGAACTTCAGCAGCTCCGCGTTGACTTCCTCGGCATGAGTCCAGCACAAGCCGTGGCTCGCTCCCTCGATCGCCTTGTACTCACTCCCCCGGATCAGCGCGTGGGTCCGGGGTCCGCACGCGTCGATCGGCAGAATCCGGTCGGCCGTGCCGTGCAGCACCAAGACCGGGACGTCGATCTTCGGCAGGTCGGCGCGGAAGTCCGTGTGCCACGTCGCCACGCACGCGATCGTGCCGGTCGGCGACGCCCCGACCGCGGTGTTCCAGCAGTCCTGGACCTCCTCCGGGCTGATGAGCGATCCCAGCGTCTGGTCCAGGTTGAAGAAGTTCTCGTTCCACTCGGTGAAGTACGCCGCGCGGTCCGCGGTCAGCGCCGCCGCGATCTGGTCGAAGACCTCCATCGGCACGCCGTCGGGTGTCTCCGGGGTCTTGAGCAGGTACGGCGGGACGCCGGAGATGATCGCGGCCTTGCGGATCCGGGCCGAACCGTAAGCACCCAGATACCGGGCGATCTCGCCGCCGCCCATCGAGTGCCCGGCGAGGTCCGCGTCCTGCAGGTCGAGCGCCTGCAGCAGCTTGTCGAGGTCGGCCGCGAACGTGTCGTAGTCGTACCCGGTCGACGGCTGGCTGGACCGGCCGAACCCGCGGCGGTCGTAGCTGATGACCCGCCTCCCGGCGGCCAGCAACGCGCGCTCCTGGCGCTCCCAGGCCCGGCCGCTGAGCGGGAAGCCGTGAATCAGCACCACCGGACGCCCGGAGCCGTGGTCTTCGTAGTAGAGGTCGATCGACGCGCTGTTCTCGTGTCCCACGGTGACGAACGGCATGGCGGAGGCTCCCTTTCCGGGCGATTCGGTTGGTGGATCGGCGCTGTGACCGACACCAACCGCCACCCTTCCCCCGGTCGTGGGGAGGCGCTTGCCGGACATCACCCGACCGGTGCGCGGCCGACCCGCCGACCAGCGGATTCCGCGTGGCGCGACAGGCTGCCGTTACGCCGATCGGGTGATGGCCGACGGTGGCTGGCGGACAGCGGGACCGCTGAGATCCCGGACGCCGATGGCGTGTTCGCCCACGTAGCCGGCTCGGCCTGGGCCTGAGCAAAACGAGGCGTTGCTCGCCGATTCACGGACATGCCAGAC
This sequence comes from Catenulispora sp. GAS73, assembly GCF_041262085.1. NCBI lineage: Bacteria > Bacillati > Actinomycetota > Actinomycetes > Catenulisporales > Catenulisporaceae > Catenulispora > Catenulispora sp. GAS73. The sequence goes on along the minus strand of NZ_JBGCCM010000014.1, from coordinate 170,894 downwards.
TCTGACCGATTCCGTCGATCGAGGGCTGGGGGGCGGATGCTCCAAGAGCTGGGCTTGGATGCCATATCAGAGCACGTCTATCGGGTGCTCCTGGAGGAGCCGACGCTCCAGGAGACCGCGCTGGCTCAGTCCCTGAACGTGGCCCAGGCACAGATCGACACCGCGCTGGAACGGCTCACCGATCTCGCAGTGCTGCGAACGTCCCGGGACGATCCGAGCAAGCGGTATCCGGTGAGCCTGGAACGGTGCGTCGCTCTGCTGCGGCGTCGGCAGGAGAGCGAGCTCGAAGCGCGGCGCAAGGCGTTGCTGGACGGCGAAGCGAGCGCCGCGGTCGTCGTCGAGTCCTCCGCGCGCCGCCGGTTCCAGAATCCGACGGCCTTCCAGCACGTCACCACGCTGGACGACATCCAGAACCTTGTGGAATCCCTGACTCAGTCGGCCCGTACCGAAGTCTGCTCCATGGTTCCGAACGTGATGCCCGAAGAGTCGCTGGAAGCCGCTCGCGACGGGGATGACGAGATTCTCAGACGCAAGGTCAAGTTCCGGGCCCTCTGCCACGACAAAATCCGTTCCAACGCGGCGGCGATGGCCTACGAGCAGCGCTTGCTCGCCCAGGGCGCCCAGATCCGCACCTCCACGGTGGTGCCGATGCGGGTGTTGATCGTCGACCAGGCCAATGCCGTCATACCGTACAACCCTGATTCCCGGGAGGAGGGCGCGATCCTGACCGTGGTGCCCGGCATCGTCAGGTCGCTGTACGAGCTGTTCGAGCGGTGCTGGGACGACGCCAAACCGCTGGAGGCCACGCCCCGGTTCGATGACGCCACCGGTCTGACCAAGTCCGAGACCAAGCTGTTGACGATCCTTTCCAACGGGCTCACCGATGAGGTCGCAGCCAGACGGTTGGGCGTCTCCGTCCGCACTGTGCGGCGCCGAATGGAAGATCTGATGCGCCGTCTCGACGCCGGCTCGCGGTTCGAGGCCGGTTACAACGCAGCGAAACGCGGCTGGCTGTAACCGGCCCTGCGGGGCCGTCGGCCATGGTTCTGGCGTCTCAGAGGTTTTCCAGTACCCGCATATTTCTCAGTACCCGTACTCCCGCCAGCGGTCGAGCACCCGCTGCTGGACGTCCTGCGGCCATCCGTTGGCGAAGCTGCCCTTGACCGGGCGGTCGCCGTTCGGGAAGAGGTCGGCGAGCAGGCAGTTGTACAGCACCTTTCCGGCTCGGTAGGAGTGCGCCTCGGCTTCCGACAGGTACACCGACAGTTGGACGTGCGGCTCGGCCGGGAAGTGGACTTCGCCGTGCTCCGGGTGGGCGCGGGTGGCGAAGGCCCAGACGACGTCGTCGACGTCCGTGACGTCGATGTCGTCCTCGACCAGGAGGATCTTGGGGGCGCCGTAGCCGGCCTTGCCTTCGAAGGCCACTTCGCCGATCTTGCGGGCGAGGTCGTTGGAGGGGATCGCGGTGGTCTCGTGCCAGTCCGAGCGCAGGGCGATGATCAGCCAGTGCATCGCGGATTCGTAGGAGAACCAGGTCGAGGACACGGGCAGGCCCGCCGCGCGGAGTTTGTGGAGGATCTCGGCGGCGTGCATCGTGCCGGACAGGGTGTGGTCCTCCTCCACCGGCGGGCCGGCGGCGACGACCGGCAGGATCGCGTCGTGCCGGTGGGTGATCGCGGTGACGTGGAAGACCGGCTTGGGCGAGCGGTCGGTGGCGTTGTAGCCGGGGTACTCGTTCATCGGGCCCTCCATCACCGTCTCGTCGAAGGCGATGTGACCCTCGACGACGATCTCGGCGGTGGCCGGCACCAACAGATCGACGGTCTCGGCCGGGACCACCTCGATGCCCTCGCCGAACAGCGCGCCGAGGAAGTGCGCCTCGTCCGCGCCCTCGGGCAGCGGGTAGGCGCCGACGAACGGCAGCCCCGGCTCGACGCCGAGGGCCAGCGCGACCGGCATCGGCTCGCCGCGCTCGGCCCACTGCGCGCGGATGACGCCGAGGTGCTGCGGCGCCGGGATCAGGCAGGCCAGGGTCTTCGCGTCGTGGATCATCATCCGGTTGACGGACCAGTTGGTCCACGACCCGTCCGGGGTCTTGGCGATGTTCATGCCGTAGGTCTGGAGGTAGCGGCCGCCGTCGTTGCCGTGGATCAGCGGCGTCGGGAACCGGAACAGGTCGACGTCCTCGCCGAGCATCACGTTCTGCTTGCACGGCGCCGAATCCCGGTCCACGACGACCGGCGGGATCCCCGGCTTGTCCCGCGCGGCGACGACCGTCTCGATGATCTCCTGGCCGCCGGCGTCCGCGGACAGCCCGAGCGACAAAGCGATCCGAGCCAAGGGATGCGCCGAACCGGACAGACCGCCCGGCGCGCCCAGGACCCGGAACCCAGACCCCTGATAGCCTGTGATGTTCGTGAACAACGGGGCCGGGGCCCGCAGATCATAGGAGCGGCGGATCACCGCCCCGATCTCCAGGTTCCAGTCCACCTCGGCGTCGATCGGCTGGACCTCGCCGACCTCTTCCAACTCGGATATGAACTCGCGCAGGCTTCGCAGGTGCTTCACCGGTGTTCCTCTCATGTCATCCTGTCATCCGCCCCATCGGGGCAGGTCGGGCACGTCGATCCCGAGCAGGTCCAAAGCCCGCCCGACGGTGTGCTCGACGATGTCGTCCACGCTGTCGGGCCGTAGGTAGAAGGCCGGAACCGGCGGCATGACGACGCCCCCGGACTCCGTCACGGCGGTCATCGCCCGCAGGTGCCCGAGCGTCAGCGGCGTCTCGCGGACCAGCAGCACCAGGCGGCGGCGCTCCTTCAACGTCACGTCCGCGGCACGGGTGAGCAGGTTGTCGCCGTGGGAATAGGCGATCGCCGACAGGGTCCTGATGGAACACGGCGCCACCACCATCCCGGCGGTCCGGAACGATCCGGAGGCGATGGCCGCCCCGATGTCCGCCGGCCGGTAGGAGACGTCTGCCATGGCCGCGAGGTCGCGGGCCGACAGGTCGGTCTCATAGGCGCGGGTCTGCTGCCCGGCGGGGGTGACCACCAGGTGCGTCTCGACCCCCGCCTTCCGCGCCAGTTCGAGCAGCCGCACACCGTACGCGATCCCGGTCGCCCCGCTGATCCCCACGACGAGCCGAGCCGGTTCCATCGGCGCTACCTCCATGTCTGTGGCCTGATCGCCCTGCCCAGTGTCATCCGGAGCGCCGTGCCCGGTCCAAGACCGGTTGGGGCACCTCGGGATACCCTCCGGGTATGGCGATCGATCTCCGTCTCATGCGCTACGTGATCGCCGTGGCCGACGAGGGCGGCTTCCAGCGCGCGGCGGAGCGGCTGATGATGGCGCAGCCGCCGCTGAGCCGGCAGATCCGCGACCTGGAGCGCGAGCTGGGCGTGACGCTGTTCCGGCGACGGCCGGCCGTCGCCCTGACCGAGGCGGGACAGGTGTTCGTCGCCTCGGCCCGCGCGATCCTGGCCGAGGCCGACCGCATGGTCGAGCAGACGGTCTCGGCGGCACGCGGCGAGCTCGGCACGGTGCGCGTCGGCTACATCCACTCGGCGGTCTTCGACACCGTGCCGCAGCTGGTCGCGGCGATGGCGGAGAGCTATCCCGGCGTCACCGTCGACGTCCACGAAGGCTGGAGTCCGGCGCTGGACAGCGCACTCTCGGACGGCGAATACGACCTCGTACTCTCGCGGGACATCCCGGAGCGCCCGACCTACCGACGCGAGCTGCTCCGCGCGGAGCGCCTCGTCGCAGTGGTCTGCGAAAACCACCCGCTGGCCGAGCGCGGCGAGGTCGCGTTGCGGGAGTTCGCCGGACAACGGTTGTGTCACCCGGCGCGCCGTTTGGCGCCCGGCCGTCACGACTTCATGATGACGGCTTTGGAAGGGACCGGAGAGCGCTTCGAGTACTGGGAGAGCCCGGTCCACGGCCTGGGCCACCTCGATCTCTGCGACAAGCGCAGCTTCGCGCTGGTCCCGGCGAGCGTGGCCGGCCGCGGGCCGATCGGCACCGCGGCTGTGGCGATCAGCGACGACCTACCCACCCTCGACCTGCAGCTGGTCTGGCGGCGGGACAACGACTCCGCCGCCCTCGCGGTGCTGATCGGCGCCGCGCGGGATCTCGCGCGGCGCCGCGGCTGGTGCTAGGGCACGTTTGAGAAGCGGGGTCACAGCCAGTCGTTGATGGCGGTGGTCTGCACGGTGGCCTTCTTCAGCCGAGGCTTTGTCTTTACGTGGCCGACTGCGTGGTTCCACCGATGTGGGGCGACCGGCGGGACGCGAAACTGGTGGGCGGCTCATGACACGCAGCATTCTGCGTCACCGAAAGAAGCGCTCACATCACGGAGTCCTTAGTGCACACCAAGAACATCGGGCTCGCCGCCGCGGCGTTCACCGTCGCGTTCGGCACCGCGGCGTGCGGGACGTCCGGCAGCACGGCGGCGACGTCGCATCCGAAGCCGGCGGCGACCCCGACCACGGCTCGCAGCGCCGGCCCCTTCGACGGCAACCAGCTGAAGGCCGCGCTGCTGGACGCGTCAAACTGGGGAAGCGGCTGGACCGACATCGTCGACGGGCCGCTCGTCAAGACCAGCGGATTCGGAACGATCGCCCAGATCCCGTCCGAGCCGTGCACGGTCGCGTTCGGCACGGGCGCCGCACGGAACGGCGCGGTGGCGTCGGTGGAGGACATCGTCGACTCGCACACGGGCGACATAGCGTTTCAGAACATCTACCAGTACGGCCCCGGCGACGCGGCCACCATGATGACCGACACCGCCAAGAAGATGGACAGCTGCGGGACCTTCAAGTACACGGCCGACGACAACTCCACCACCACGGACGTAACCCGCGAGCAGCCAGTCCCCGGGCTGGGCGACCAGGCGATCAAGATCGTCGTCACGTCCGTCAGCCTGCAGAACCCCGAGAATTTCGAAACCCAGCTGTGGGTGCGCTACGGCGACGTCGTCATTGACGTGAGGTACGACTCGTCCATCTCCGCCCACGCGGACGGCTACGACCTGGCCGGCAAGGCCAAGGCCATCGAGGCCAAGCTCGGGAAGACGGCCACCGGCTGAGCACTCGACTTCTCGGACACGGTCTAGATTTCGGGCTGGCCGGGGAAGTCCCGGGCGGCCAGCCACATCGTGACTCGCCGTTTTCGGCATCGGCCCGGTAGAACGTCGCCGGCATCGGCATTCCTTCCCACCCGATGCCGCACCCCGTCGATCAGCCTGCGCTGGAACAACGCCGGCCGGCCCGTCGCCGCCACCGGCAACAACGGCTCCAGCGCCGCCCACTGCGCATCACTCAAGTCCCCACGCGCCACACCGAGATGATCCCGGTGCGGCGCGATCAACGCGACAGGGTTCTAAGGCACGCCGTAGAACGCGCGGCATGCGTGAAGGCTGATACAGCATGCTGATACCGCGTCCGACGATCGCGTGAGCGTCGGGTCAGGAGTTGGAGTACACGCGGCCGGGCGTGATCAGGACGGCGGTGCGCCGCTCTTCGAGCATGACGCGGTCGTAGGTCGGCCAGTCGTCGTGGGTGCCGCCGGCCGCGGTGAAGATGGCGCGCAGGAGGAGTCGGAGCGCCTCGCCGTCGATGCCCGCGTAGGGGTCGTCGGGGCCGATGAGCTCGGCGGTTCCGTCGACGGTCGCCCATTCCCAGCCGGTGCGGGCGGTGAGGGTGGCGTGCGGCCGCGCGCGCAGGTGAGTCAGCTTCCTGCTGCCGCCGATCGCCACGTAGGCGGCCACGTCGTGACCGAGGGTGGGATGGGCCAGCACCCCGGCGTTGACGAGGGAGGAGTGGATCGTCTGGTCTGCCCTCAGCGTGGAGGCCACGCACAGGCCGTGGTCTCCGGCGGCGACCCGGGCGAAGTCTGCGAGTTCTGTCACGTCTGGAGCCTAACGACGGCGGTGGGTTCAGGGCGGGAGGACGGCGCCGGCGCCGATCGTCAGACCGGCGTCGAGCCGACATGCACGATCTCGCTCTGCCACCGGCCGCGCGGCTGCTGGTACAGGGACCAGTAGTGCTCGGCGACCAGGGCGGGATCGGAGTCTGTGCCCGCGACCATGTGGCAGTCGACGGTGACGGTCGCGATGTGGATGCCTGCGGGTCCGTACTCCTCGTCGAGGAGGTGGGTCAGGGTACGTATGCCTGCCTTGCCCAGGGACAGGCTTGTGTATCGGGCGTCCGGGCGTGGCATGCCGCCGGTGAGCAGGATCGTGCCGTGGCCCTGTCGTGCCATCTCGGGTGCGATGTGGGTCGCGCTCTGTAGGGCGCCGAGGACGTTCACCGTCCATGCTTGCTGGTGCTGTGCGATGTCCAGTTCGCCGGGGCGGTCCCGGCGGATGATCGCCGCGTTGTAGACGAGGACTTCGGGGACGCCGTATGCGGCGGCGGCCGCGTCGAGGGCTGCGCGCAGGGCCGACTCGTCGGTGCTGTCGGCTTGCAGTGGCAGGGCTTTGAGACCCTCGCCGTTCAGCGAGTCGGCCAGGTCCAGGACGCGGGGACTGCGCGCGATCAGGGCGACCGGCATGTCCTCGCGCGCGAACCGCCGCGCCACGGCGGCCCCGAGGCCCGGACCCGCACCGATGACGACCGCTCCTGCCATGGGAATCTCCTCATCTCGCCTCGTGTTGGGTGGCTCGACGCTAGGACCTGACATCCATGTGAAGTTCAAGGCTATGTGACGGAGGTCACACGTGCAGATCGGGGAACTCGCGGACCGCACGGGGGTCGCGCAACGGCTGCTGCGCTACTACGAGGAGCGCGGGCTGCTGACGCCGCGACGCACCGGCGCGGGCCACCGCGCGTTCGAGGAATCCGACGTCCCGCGCGTCGAAATCATCCGGGCACTGCTCGCGGCGGGGCTGAACACCGCGACGATCCGCATCGTGCTGCCGTGCACCGAATACCAGGTCGGCCAGCTGGTGCCGACCTGCCCCGAGATGCTCACCCACCTAACAGGCGAACGGGATCGGCACGCGGCGTCCATCGCGCAGCTGGAGCGCTCGAAGGAGGCAATCGCTGGCATTCTGGCCGCGGCACCGCCAGAGCTGAGCGATACCGTCCGGCACGCTGCGCTGCACGGCGAACCTCAGTGAAGGGACCCGACTTGTACTGACTTCCCGAACCGACAGCCACGCCGCGAATCAGGCTGAGCAAACCTTCTGGACCATGGTGGCGAACAGCGTGGGCCGCATGATCTTCATGAAGGACTGATCACCCGTGTCGGGGGTGCCGGCGGCCGTCGTGCGGGCGGCGAACCACAGGAGGCCCCAGTCTGCCGTCCAGGTTCGGGGGGCGGTGCAGCTGGAGAAGGCGACGTGGATCGTCGCGGTGCTGGTGCGGCCGGGGGTCAGGGGCAGGGGTGTGTCGGGGCTGGTGACGGTGACTTCCCGGGACTGGGCGATGATGCCGTCCACGCTCCAGGGTGCTTCGCCGGCGGCTGCGAAGGCGAAGGTGAGGTCGAAGCCGAGGCCGGTGCTCGCGGGGTGAGGGTGTTGGGTGGTGTCGACGGAGACCACGTACACGTTGTTCGTTCCGGGTCGGCAGTGTGTGGCTTGATCGTGGGAGAAGCGGTCCCAGGTGGCGCCGGCGAGGGGTGTGTCGTAGCTGCGGCGCATGTTCGTGTCCTGTGGGGAGCCGACGCTGTAGCGGATCGTGATCGGCAGGACGGGTATGGAGTCGCAGGCGAAAGGCAGCGTCATCGGTAGAGATAGCGTGCTGCCCGCTGCGATCGTTCCGGGTGGCCACGTCGAGGTGGTGCCTATCCGGGCGCCCGTGGCGTCGAAGACGTCTGCGGTGACGATGTCCAGTTGGGACGTGGCCCCGTTGGCCAACTCCAGTCCCAGTACGGCGTCGCCCGCGCCGGCGTCAGACGTCAGCGTCGTCCCGGTGATGCGGACCTTGGCGAGGTCGGCGTTGACTGCGACGGACGTTGGTAGCGGGTTCGGAGTCGGGTGATGGATGCGTGGCGTGGGCCATGCGACGACGGTCAGGGCTGCCACGGCGGCCAGTACCCCGGCATTACGCAGGCCACGTGGCAGACGCCTGATGTGCCAGGGCCTCCGACCGTCGGCGCCGATGGTCTCGCGATCGGCGGCTGCGATGCGCGGGCCCTCACCGGGTAGCGCCGCGTCGTCATCCACCAGCTCGGCGACGAGTTCGACGACGAGTTCGTAGTCGTCGGGGTCCGGCTCCCCGGGCGGGCGCGTCGGGTCCGTCGGGCGCTTCGATCCCATCGCCCCATTGTCCCGTCCGAAGGGAACCGGCCGCCAGGGGTGTGCTCAGTAGTAGATGGGACCGAGCGCGCCACCGCTGGCGATGAGCGGGTCGCCGTTGAGGGCCACGCTGAGCGGGCTGGCCAGGAAGGCGACCACCGCGGCGACCTCGTCCGGGGTGACGATGCGGCCGATGGAGATGGACGCGGCGAATTCGCGCTGGACCTCTTCGAGGGTCAGCCCGCGGGCGGCGGCGGTGGCCGCGAGGGCCTTGGTGCCGGTCTCGGTGCTGGTGGCGCCGGGGTGGACGACCGTGACGTTCACGCCTTGCGGGCCCAGCTCGTCGGCGAGGTTCTTGGTCAGCGCGGCGACCGCGACGTTGCGCACCGATCCGACGACCGAGCCGGTGCGGCGGGCGGCGGTGCCGCCGATGTTGATGATCCGGCCCCAGCCGCGGTCGACCATGCCGGGCGCGAACGACCTGGCGCAGCGCAGGTAGCCGCGCACCTTGACGTTGATCTCCTCCTCCAGCGCCGACTCCGGGATCACGCCGGGGTTGGTCCTGGCCGCGTTGTTGACCAGGATGTCGACACCGCCCAGCCGCTCCTCGGCGACCGCGGCCATGACGGCCACCGAGGCGTCGTCGCCGGTGTCCGCCGCGATGCCGATCACGCGCGCACCGGTGGCGTCGGCGAGCTTGGCCGCCTGCTCCTGCGCGGCGCGGCCGTCACGGCCGACGAGCGCCACGGCGGCCCCTTCCCGGGCCAGCGCCGTGCCCACCGCCAGGCCGATGCCCCGACTGCCGCCGGTGACCACGGCCCGCTTGTCGTTCAGTTTCAGAGGGCGGATTGCGACAATTCGCGGCGCGCTGAGCTGCATGGCGGCGAAGCCGCAGTGGCCTGATGAGCGGCGCCTGGCGTCGCCAGACGACCTTTACAGCCAACCAGGATGCGGCAGGCCGTCTGTCTAGCCATGCTTGCTCCTAGACCGTTTCGCTCGTTCTCGAGGTCAGCTGCGGTTCCGCATACCGCAAATTGTCACAATCCGCCCTCTCAGATCCACGGTGGGTTCTCCTTGGTGCGTCACGGTTTCGTCGGCTCCTCAAGATTCTTGCCCGAGTCGCGCTCCGGCGCCTGACGAACCTCGGGCAGCCGACGAAGCCTGCCGCCTAATGCCAGTCCCACCGGATGCCGACGATGCCCGGCGGGACCGGGTCGACGTTGATGTGCACCGCGTGGTGGCCGGTCATCGGCAGTTCGTGCTCGACCGCGCCCCGGTACGCGAAGCAGGCGACCGGCAGCCGCGCCGGGTCGAAGCGGACCTGGAGCGCGTACTGTCCGGCGGGGAACCGGAAGCCGCGGTGGAAGTCGCGGCACTCGACGGCGGCGCGATCCGTGACCGCGTACCGGATCAGGTGGGTCTGGTCGGGGCGCAGCGTCAGGTCGAAGAGCAGCTCGGCGACCAGCAGGCCGGCCTCGGCGTCGCGGCGGACGCGGCCGAGCCGGCAGTTCTCCAGCGCCTCGACCTCGATCCGTCCGATGTCGGCGCCGGGGTCGGCGTCGACGATGGCGACGTAGCGGTCGACGCCGTCCTGGTGCGCGCGCAGGATCTGGAAGTTCTCGCGGCGCGGCGAGCAGCCCTGGCCGTCGATCCAGACCTGTTCGTGTTGGGCGGCGATGTGGAGCTTGGTGTCGGCGACGGTGCCCAGGGACGCGAGCAGGTCCGTCAGTGCGGCCCAGGCGGGGAGGATGTGGCGGTACTCCCGGGAGCCGGCCGGCAGTCCCACGCCGTGCCCGCGCGGCCGGGGTGGTCCGAGCAGGACCAGCAGCGAGTCCGAGGGCAGCCCGAGGATGTCCTCCAGGACTGAGACGGCGCGCAGCGACGAGGGTCGCTCCGGTCGGCGGCGGCCGTTCTGCCAGCAGCTCAAGGTGGCGACGCCGACCCGGACACCGCGTTCGGACAGGCGGCGCTGAAGGCTGTCCAGCGACAGGCCGCGCGCGGCGACGGCGGCGCGGAAGGCCTCGGCGAACGAGCCGGTGCGCAGGGCTGTCGCGGTGGTGGGCGAACCGGTGTGAATGTTCACAGTGAGACAGGCAACTGCGGTGTTCAGGAGGCTGTCAAGGTGTGCTGACCGGGGGTTGGCCCGACGTTCACACCGGCCCGGGCTGTAAACGGCCGCCACCGCCTTCACCGTGTCGCCGTGCCGGCCGCCTGAGCACTGTTCCCGCTGGTCAGAGCGGACCTACGCTCACGCCACCATCCACCCGGACGGACTCGAAAGGAGTCCCGCGTGTCCCCCACACTTCACGCCAAGCGTCCCGGACGATTGCGGACCGCCGTGATCGCGACAGCGGTGGCGTTGCTCACCGCCGTCGCGGTGCCGGCTTCGGCAGCCACCGCCAACCAGCTGAACCTCACCATGCAGTCCCAGCAATACTCGAACTGGTGCTGGGCCGCCTCCGGCAACACCGTCGCCGCGTTCTACGGCTACAACTACTCGCAGAACCAGTTCTGCGACATGGCGTTCGGCAACTCGCTGAACGCTCCGTGCTCGAACTCGCAGGCGTCGCTGGCCGACGACCAGAACGCGTTCCAGCAGATCGGGATTTCGCCGGGGAACTACGTCACCGGCTACCTGTACTACTCGTCGATCATCCGGGAGATCGACGCCGGGCGACCGGTGATGGCCCGGATCCAGTGGTCGTCGGGCGGCGGGCACATGGAAGTGCTCTACGGCTACGACCAGAGTCGGGGCTGGGTCTACTGGGGCGACCCGTGGCCGTCCGACAATCGCTACAACTGGGGCTCCTACAACTACTACGTGAGCAACGGTTCGTTCTCGTGGACGCACTCGCTCGACTACATCGGCGCGTGAGGAGGCAGCAGACAATGAGACTCATCATGACCGCCGCGGTGGCAACGATGACGTTCGCCATAGGCGGGGTCGCCCACGCCGGCGCGGCCGCCGCACCCGCGGTACCCGCAGCACCCGCAGCCCCGTCCGCCACCGACGTCGCCGCCGCCCGCGATGCCGCGAACAGCGCGCTCCCCACCGTCAGTCAGTTCTTCGCCTCCGGCGGCCGGAAGCCGCAGGGCGACGCCCGACAGCTCGCCGCGGCGGCCGCTGCGGCGGCACCCCGCATCGACAGCACCACCGTGCCGGTCTACTACCTCGCACCGGCTTTCGTCGCGGACCCGTCGTCCTCCGGGACGGCCACGCCCGTGGCCCAGCTGTCCTTCATGGCCACCGACACCGTGAGCGCGAGCGGTTCCCACGCGTCCGTGTGGACGGCGCGGATCGGCTCGGCGGGGTGGAAGGTCGTCAACATCGCGTCGGGCTCGGATGAGACCACGTACACGGCCCAGGCCGCACCGGGCGCCGCCGTGTTCGAGGAGCCGCAGATCGGCGCCTGGTACCAGGTGGCCGGCGGGCGCGTGCTGCCGCTGAACCAGACCGCGCGCGAGTCCGTCGGAAGCGGCGTGTCGCTGGCTCGGTACCACCAGCTCGTCCGCACCCGGTACGCCGACAAGATGCCCGGAAGCGCCTACGACAAGGCCGGGCGCGCGGGCGGGTTCCAGCCGCAGGCTCCGAGTCAGGGTTCGTCCACGAACACCGCCCCGCTCACCGCCGGCCTGGTGCTGGTCGGGTTCGGGGCGGCCGGTGTCGGGGCGGTGGCCTGGCGTCGGTCGAGAGCACAGCGCGGCTGATCAGAACTCCAATGCCGCTCGGCGCCCTTCAGGGCGTCGGGCGGCATGCCGGTTGTCGCGGCTCAGTCCGCGGCCGCCGAAGGCTTGCTCGCCTCGCCGGGCTCCTCCCCCGCCACACCGCGTGTTGCCAGGCCCTTGATCTCGTGCGTCAGGCCGAACGCCGGGCCGCCGATCAGCTCCCAGGTGCGGGCGATGCCGACCAGGAAGAACACGATGACCAGGACGGCCACGGTGTCCACCGCGTTGGTGTCACCGGGCCTGGCGATGATGGCCAGGCCGTAGCAGAGCTGGAAGACGAACGCCGCGGCGAGGGTGGCCACGAAGACGACGTCGCGTCGGTACCGCCACGTCAGGGCGTGGGCCCGCACCATCGAGATCGCCGAGCCGGCGACGAACATCAGGCCGATCACGGACACGGTCAGCGTGGTCCAGCCCACCTTGTCACCGGGCAGGAGCGCGAACAGCGAGACCGTCAGAGCGTTGGTGAAGGCGGTGAGAGTGCCGGAGGCCCGCAGGCGGTAGGTCCGGGCGTCAGCATGGTTGGCGAGCCTGTCGCCGGAGACCGAGATCGCGACGAAGAGCAGGCCCACCAGCGCTCCGGCGACGCCTGCGGACGCGGCGAAGAACTCGTGCAGGTCGGGGGGTGTCACCGGATGAGTTTACGGCGGCGGCGGGCAGGACAGCTCACTTGTCCTGATCGGAAACGCGGATCCGGCCGGTCCGTTTGACCGGGCTGAGGATGGGCGTCACCTCCAGCGCGCGCACGTCGTCGAGCGCTCCGACGGTCTCGGTCAGCAACGCGTACAGACCGTTGAGATCCTGAGCCGCGACGGCCACGAGCAGGTTGGTGGCCCCTGTCGTCGCGGCGGTGAACCGCACCTGCGGATGGCGGCTGAGGGCGCTGCCGATCAGCTCCGTGCTGCCCGGGCCGGTCGCGATCCACAGCAGCGCCTCACTGGCGATGCCGAGGAGGCTGAGGTCGACTTCGCAGGCCAGGCGTACCATGTGGGCCGACACGAGGGTCTCCAGGCGCCGGCGCGCCGTCGATGCCGAGGTGCCCAGGGCGGCCGCCAGTTCGCTGTAGCCGACGCGTCCGTCGATCGCCAGCCGGTCGATGAGGGCTTCGTCGAGCGGTTGGATCTCGACAGCAGGCCAGCGCTCCAGGTGAAGCCGGCGGGGAACACCTTCAACAGGTCGAAGGACTCCCACGACTGCACGTCGGCGGTGGCCGGCAGGTCCCGCAACAGCAGGGAGTTGCGGGCCTCGGGACCGTCGAGGAACAGCAAACTGCTGATCTCGTTGCCGCCGCCGAGGATGTCGACCCAGATCGTGTCCGGCCGGCGCGCCAGGCCGGCCGCGATCGCCTTGATGCGGCTCGGGCGGCAGCGGATCCGCAGGGCCGTCGGGATGATCCGGGGGAAGCGCGCGGGATTGCGGACCGCCGTGGGGCGCAGCGTGCCGTCGTGCAGCAGCGGCACGGCCCGGCGCACGATCGTGCGCTCGGAGAGGTCCAGGACCTCGGCGATCCGCCGATCCGTCTCGTCCAGCGTGTGCGTCGACTGTCTCACAATCACCAGTATTAGGACCAAGAAGGTGAGACGGATGACCATGACGAACCACCCGATCGTCGGCACCGAGTCCGGCAGCGTCCAAGGCGTCGCCGAGGACGGAGTCGCCGCGTTCCGCGGCATCCCCTACGCGGCCTCGCCGGTCGGGGACCTGCGGTTCGCGGCCCCGCAGCGGCACCCGAAGTGGTCGGGCCCGCGCGACGCCTCGCGCCCCGGCCCGGCCGTTCCGCAGGCGGCTTCCCGGCTCGAAGCGGTCATGGGACCGCGCGCCCGGGACTGGGACGAGGACGGCTCGCTCACCGTCAACGTCTGGACGCCCGGGCTCCCCGACGGCGGCTCGGCCGCGCGTGCCCTGCCGGTGCTGGTGTGGTTCCACGGCGGCGGTTTCAGCAGCGGATCCGGCGGCTGGGACTGGTACGACGGCCGGAACCTGGCCGCGTCCGGCGAGGTCGTCGTGGTCACCGCGAACTACCGCATCGGCCCGCTGGGCTACCTCCACCTGCCGGAGCTCGGGGTGGACAACCTCGGCGTCCAGGACCAGGGCGCGGTGCTCTCCTGGGTCCAGCGCAACATCGCCGGGTTCGGCGGAGACCCCCACGCGATCACGGTCGGCGGCCAGTCCGCCGGCGCCTTCTCGGCGCTGTACCTCGCGGTGTCGCCGGTCATGGGCCCGCTGGTCAAGCGCGTCGTCACCCAGAGCGGGCCGTTCGGGCTCGTACCGCAGGACCCTGCCGAGGCGGCGGAGCACGCGCGGCGGTTCGCCGAGATCCTGGGCCTGAGCGGGAGTCTCGACCTGCTCGCCGGGCTCCGCGCGGTCCCGGCCGAGCGCCTGGTGGCCGCCTACGGACAGCTCGCCGGAGAGCTTTCCCGGCCGGGCAGCGTCGCGCCGCCGATGTTCCCGGTTCTCGGCGGTGCCGGGATTCCGGTGCGGTGGGAGGAGGCACTGGCCGCGGGCCGGCTGAACGGGAAGCAGCTCCTGACCGGGACGACCAGGAACGAGATGAGCTCGTTCTTCACCTTCGACCCGCGGATCCAGGCGATGGACGCCGGCCAGGCGCGCGCGTTGGTGGCCGGGCAGATCGACCACGGCGCCGACCGATACGACCGCGCCGCGGCCGCACTCCCGAACGCGAAGCCCGCCGACGTGCTCACCGAGGTCGAGACCGGCATCGTGTTCCGCGACGGGAATCTGGCGGTCGCCGACCACCAGGCCGCGGCCGGCTACGCCGCCTACGTCTACGAGTTCGACTACGTCCCGGCCGGCGACCCGGCGCACATCGGTGCCGCGCACTGTGCTGAGCTCCCCTTCTTCTTCAACACCGTCGACGCCTATCCCGACGCCCCGATGCTCGGCACGCCGACCGCCGAGGTGCGCCGACTCGCCGAGGAGTTCTCCGGCGCGGCGGCGGGATTCGTCGCCACCGGGCGGCCTCGCGATGAGGCGTGGCAGGCGTATCAATCCGCGGATTCGGCGACGATCCGACACTTCGCTTGAGGCGGTGAGCGCCGCGTCGCGCGACCGGATCCGTGGCGGAAATACGACGCTCCGACCATGCAACGTAATACCGGGAACAAGGTCTTGAGGTCAGGCCTCTAAACATCTCCTGTCACCCCGTCGACCTGCGACGGACTGGTTGGACAGGCATCGCGTGCGAAGCCGCCCGCGCCGTACAGTGGTCCCGCCGGTGGTCTACACCGGTTGACAGAAAATGGGGGCGCGCGGTTCTCGCGCGCGCAGTGCGGAAGGGACTTCACCATGGTGTCGAAGTACGGGGTAACGGGGCGCGGCGGCCGGCAGGCGGCCGTCGTGGTGGGCGCGATCGGGCTGAGCCTGGCGGCGGCGCTGCCGGCGAGCGCGTCCACGCACACCGCCGATGCGGGATCCCACTTGCTGGGACTCAGTGTGCAGAGCTATTCGACCTACGACCGCGTCATCCTCAACGTGAGCAGCATCCCGGGTTACACCGTGACGCCCACCGACGAGCTGACCCGGGACGGCTCGGGCAAGGACGTCACCCTGCCCAACTCCAACACCTACCTCAACGTCGAGCTGAACCCCTCGGACATCAGCGGCTTCAGCGGCCCGACCCAGATCACCACGGGTGACCCCGAGGTGGCGGCCGTGGCGGAGCTGACCTCCTTCGAGGGATACACCCAGGTGGGCATCGGCCTGGACCACGCGTCCAGCTACACGGTCACCGTGCTCGACTCGACCCACCTGGCGATCGACGTCGCCCACTAGCGGCTCGTCCGCCGCGTCGCACCGCGGCTTCGCCCCGGGGATCGTCCTTCCCGGGGCGAAGCCGTTTCCGGCGGCCCGCTGCCAGGTTCGGCGGGAATTTCAACACACTCACAACGCTCTTCTCGTTCGTGGAGAACAACGCGACCACGGCCAACATCGACGTCAAGCACACCTTCGACGGCCTCGCGGCGACGGTCAACGGCTGCTGGGCGTAGGCGGCTCGCACGCGTGCCGCGGCCTGCCGGACCGCGGCACGCGCAGCCGGTGCGACGTTGACAGCTATCGTAGACAGCGTCGAAGGGAGCAGAACCCGTGGTCACAGAGAACCCGGTCAAGCTTGCGGTGCTGATCGACGCCGACAACGCCCAGCCCGGCAACGCGGAGACGCTGCTCGCCGAGATCGCCAAATACGGGACGGCGCACGTCAAGCGCGCCTACGGCGACTGGACCGGCACCAGCCTCAAGGGCTGGAAGGAGCATCTGCTCGCGCTGAGCATCCAGCCGATCCAGCAGTTCGCCTACACCTCCGGCAAGAACGCCACCGACGCCGCGATGGTCATCGACGCGATGGACCTGCTGTATTCGGGCCGCTTCGACGGGTTCTGCATCGTGTCCTCGGACAGCGACTTCACCCGTCTGGCCGCCAGGATCCGGGAGTCCGGGCTGATCGTCTACGGGTTCGGGGAGCGCAAGACGCCGAAGCCGTTCGTCGCGGCGTGCGACAAGTTCATCTACACCGAGAACCTCGCGTTCACCGACGAGGTCGTCCCGGAGACCGCGGCGAAGCCGGCCACCCGGACCGAGGCGTCGAAGCTGCGCGGCGACGCGAAGCTCGTGACCCTGCTCCGCAACGCGGTGGAGGCGGCCAGCGACGAGGACGGCTGGGCCGGCCTGTCGAGCGTGGGCCAGATCCTGACGAACCAGCAGCCGGACTTCGACTCCCGCACCTACGGCTTCCCCAAGCTCAGCAACCTGGTGGTCGCGACCGGCCTGTTC
Source organism: Catenulispora sp. GAS73 (assembly GCF_041262085.1). NCBI lineage: Bacteria > Bacillati > Actinomycetota > Actinomycetes > Catenulisporales > Catenulisporaceae > Catenulispora > Catenulispora sp. GAS73. The sequence goes on along the minus strand of NZ_JBGCCM010000014.1, from coordinate 154,141 downwards.
GACGTCGACCGCCGCAGCGCGGGCGTCGGCGCGCCGGCCCAGATCCGCGTTCGCGACAAGCGCTACGAGTCGCGGGCTTAGGCGGTGACACCGGCGAGAAGGAGCAGACCCATGACCGGCACCGCGTCCCCGTCCGACAGCACACCCCGGCCTGACGCCCGCTACGACCGCGGCCTGGCCCTGCTCACGCAGGTCGGCGGGGAGAACACGGCCCGGGTGCTGGCCGGCATGGCCGACATCGCGCCCGATCTGGCGCGGCTGACCGTCGAGTTCTACTCCGACATCTACTCCCGGCCGGGGCTGACGCTGCCGCAGCGCCAGATCCTCAACATCGCCGCGCTCACCGCCCTGGGCACGGCCGCCCCGCAGCTGCGGCTCCACATCGACGGCGCGCTCAACGTCGGGGTGACGCCGACCGAGGTCGTCGAAGTGATCATCCACATGACCGTGTACGCCGGGTTCCCCGCGGCGCTCAACGGGCTCGGCGTCGCCAAAGCCGCCTTCGCGGACCGGACCGACCTGGACTGGTCCCCGGTCCCGGCCCAGACCCCGACCGACGAGCCCGAGACCGCCGAGCAGCGCTACGCGCGGGGCCTGGCCGCGCTCCAGGCGATCGACGGGGAGGCCGGCGAGCGAGTGCTGGCGGCGCTGGCCCCGGTCTCGCCGGACTTCGCGCGGCTGCTGGTCGAGTTCTCCTTCGCCGACATCTACTCCCGGCCGGGCCTGGATCTGAAGACCCGCGAGCTGGCCACGGTCGCCGCCTGCACGGCGCTGGGCACCGCCGCCGCGCAGCTGCGCGTGCACCTCCACGGCCTGCTCAATGTGGGCGGCACCCGCGAGGAGGCGGTCGAGGCGATCATGCAGATGGCCGGATACGCCGGGTTCCCCGCCGCGCTCAACGGCATCGCGGCGGCGCGCGAGGTGTTCGCCGAGCGGGACGCGGCCGGCGCGTAGCCGTCTGTCGGAACCACCCCACCCCCCCCATATCGAGATCGAGCCCGGGGTGGCCACTGTCACAGTGGCCACCCCGGGCTCGCGGTTTGCGAAACGGAACAGTTTCGATACGATGTAGTTCCGAGACGCCACCGTTCCGATACAGATTCGTTCAGCAACTCCTACCGCAGTGAGTGGGGTGAGCACCGATGACCCAGACCGTCACCAGTACCGGCACCGCCGAGACCACGCAGGCCGGCCACGCCCCCGGGCGCAAGCGCGACTCGTCCCGAGACGACGCTCTGTGCCAGGCCGCGCTGGAGCTGCTGGCCGACGTCGGCTACGACCGCCTGACGATCGACGCCGTGGCCGCGCGCGCCGGAGCCGGCAAGGCGACGTGCTACCGCCGCTGGGCCGGCAAGGCCGAGCTGGTCGTGGACGCGATCGGCCGGATGAAGGCAGCGCTGGAGCTGCCGGACACCGGCACGCTGCGCGGCGACATGGTCGAGCTGACCTGCCACTTCCACGACCCCGAGGACGCCTTCCGCACCGAGGTCCAGGCCGGGCTGGTCTCAGGCCTGGTGCGCGACGCGAAGCTGCGCGAGGTGTTCGCCGAGCAGTTCATCGCCCCGCGCAAGGCCGTGTTCCGCACGGTCTTCGAGCGGGCGATCGAGCGCGGCGAGATCGCGCCGGTCCCGAACTACGAACTGATCTCGGACATCGTGCCGTCCATGGCCTTCCACCGGATGATCATGACCGGCCGGGCACCCGACGCGACGTTCATCCAGACGATCCTGGACCAGATCGTGCTTCCCCTGGTCACCGCCCCGAACCAGAGCAGTACCAAGAGCGGTACCCAGAGCACCGCCCAAAGCCCCACCGCACGTCCCACGAAGACAAGGACCCTCTCGTCATGACCGAGTCGACAGCACAGCCCCTGGATCGGGTACAGATCCTCGACCCGAGGCGGTGGCGGGCCCTGGCCTTCATCGCCCTGGCCCAGCTGATGGTCGTCCTGGACGGCACCATCGTGAACATCGCCCTCCCCTCCGCCCAGCGCGACCTGGGGATATCCGACGCCAACCGGCAGTGGGTGGTCACGGCCTACGCCCTGGCCTTCGGCGGTCTGCTGCTGTTCGGCGGACGCATCGCCGACCGCTGGGGACGCCGCCGCGCGTTCCTCATCGGCCTGATCGGCTTCGCCGGCGCCTCCGCGCTGGGCGGCGCGGCCGTCAACACCGCCATGCTGCTCGGCGCCCGCGCGCTGCAGGGCGCGTTCGGCGCGATCCTCGCCCCGGCGGCGCTGTCGCTGCTGACCGTCACGTTCACGCAGCCGAAGGAGCGGGCCAAGGCCTTCGGCATCTACGGCGCCATCTCCGGCGGCGGCGCGGCCGTCGGCCTGCTGCTCGGCGGTCTGCTCACCGAGTACGCGAACTGGCGCTGGACGCTGTACGTCAACGTCCTGTTCGCCGTGGTCGCGGTGGCCGGCGCGGTCTTCGAGATCAAGGAGCCCGAGGGCACGCGCAACCACAACCGCCTGGACATCCTGGGCATCGTGCTGGCCGGCGCCGGCCTGGCGTCGCTGGTCTACGGCTTCAACAAGGCCGAGACCGACGGCTGGAGCTCGACCACCACGCTCGGCTTCATCATCGGTTCGGTGGTGCTGCTCGCGGCGTTCGTCTTCTCCCAGACCCGGGTCGCCGCCCCGCTGCTTCCGCTGCGCGTCATCACCGACCGCAACCGCGGCGGCGCGTACCTGACCATCGGCATCGCGGTGGTCGCGATGTTCGGCGCGTTCTTGTTCCTCACCTACTACCTGCAGGTCGTGCTGGGCTACAGCCCGCTCAAGAGCGGCCTGGCGTTCCTGCCGATGGTCGTCGGCATGATGGCTGGCGCGACGCAGGTCGCCGTGCGGCTGCTGCCGAAGGTCCCGACCAAGTTCCTGATGGTGCCCGGCGCCGTGATCGCCGCCCTGGCGATGCTGATCCTGACCCAGATCTCGGTCGGCGGCTCCTACACCACGCACGTCCTGCCGGCGCTGCTGATGCTCGGCTTCGGCATGGGCCTGGTGTTCATGCCGGCCATGAACCTGGCGACCCACGGCGTCCGGCCGCAGGACGCCGGCGTGGCCTCGGCGATGGTCAGCACGTCCCAGCAGGTCGGCGGCGCGATCGGCACCTCGCTGCTGAGCACGATCGCCAACAGCGCCACCGCGAACTACGCCAAGAGCCACGCCGCGGGCGTCCACTCCGCGGCGGGCGGCGCGCAGCTGAAGCTCTCGGCCATGGTCCACGGCTTCTCCGTCGCCTACTGGATCGCGGCCGGCCTGCTGACCGTCGCCGCGATCTCGGCGGGCGTGCTGATCAACGCTCGGCCGCAGCAGCACAGCGGCCGCCCCGAAGGCGGTTCCGGCACCGGCACCGGTGCGGGGAACGCCGACACCGTCGAGGACGCGGTCCCGGTCTTCGCACACTGACACCCGCACAGCACGAAACTGCCCGGCCGCAGCACCACCCCCGCCCCGGCCGGGCAGTGGGGGAGATCGACATGCACACGACGTTGCAGGCTCCTACTCAATCCCAGGCCACCGGGCCCAACACGCCCAACACGCCCAACGCAGCCACCGCGGCCATCCTCGACGCGGCCCGCGAACTCGGCATCGCGCCGAACCGCGTGAAGCGGTTGCGCTCGCGCATGCTCACGGTGCTCGTGGCCTGCTGTGCCGGCCTCGGCGCCTGGATCGTCTACCTGGCGGTCTCCATGCCGACGGGCTATCGCTCGAAAGCGTGGTCCGCCGCGTGGGTCGGCTTCGACATCCTGCTGCTGCTCGCCCTGACCGGGACGATCGCGGCGGCGATGCTCCGGCGGCAGATCGTCGTCATGCTGGCGGTGTTCACCGCGACGCTGCTGTTGTGCGACGCGTGGTTCGACATAGTGCTGGACTGGGGCACGTCCGACGTGTGGGGCAGCCTGGCCTCGGCGGCGTTCGTCGAGGTGCCGCTCGCGCTGTTCCTGCTGACCCGAGCCCGCAAGCTGGTCCGGGTCGCGGTGTCGCGGCGCTGGCACGAACTCGGGCTGCCCGGCGAGCCGCCGGCGCTGTACCGGATCCCGTTGTTCTACTCGGGTGAGACTGCGGTGGCGACGTCTGCGGCCGCGCCCGGACCGGAAACGACGATCTGCGAATAGATCCTCAGTCGACGCCCTCACCGGAATCAGCCCCCTGACCACTGTCGGTCAGGGGGCTGATCTCGTCTCGGGCACCTCAGAGGCTGCTGGCGGTGATGTCGCCCTGCGAGGTGGTGGCCTTGATGGTCAGGCCGGCGCCGCCGCCTTCGCTGTTGCGCAGCGCGTTGCCGATCCGGCCGCAGGAGGTGGCGGCGTCCAGGATTCCGGACACGCCGTGGGCGGCGGCGACCGACAGGTCGCCCTGGTCGGTACGCACCTCGACCCGGCCGGCGTGGGCCTCGGCGACGGTGATGTCGCCCTGGCCGGTGCGGATCTGCGCCGGGCCGGTCAGGCGGGCCACGTGGACGTCGCCGGCGTGCACCTTGAGGTGCGCGCTCGCGGCCTCCTCGACGCTGACGGCGCGGTAGCCGCCTTCGAAGGCCACCTCGCCGAGGCGACCGGTGGTGTGCAGCTCCGCGGCACCGGCCCTGCCCTCGACGCGCGAGCCGGCCGGGACCTCGATCGTGACCCGCAGCGCACCGCTGCCGAGCAGCCGGTGGGCGTCGGCGGTCGCGATGCGCAGGACGCCGTCGCGGAAACCGACCTCGGTCTGGCCGGCGGCCTTGACGTCGCGGCGCTTCGAGGCGTCCGCGGGTGCGATCTCGACGAGCGTGTCGGTGCGGTCGGCGGCGATGACGCGGACGCTGCCGGCGGGGATGTCCAGGTTGACGAAGACCGGGCCGGGGGTGGCGAACTTCTGCATGATGCGCTCCTTGGTGGTTTCACCTCGGCGGGCCCGTCCGGCCCGCCCTCACGCATCTACTGTCGGCGGGGACGCTGACGCCGGTCTGACGGCGTCCTGACACGACCGCTGACACGGCCCGCTGTCACGACGCCCTCGCACCGACTGCCACCGACACAGCCCCGACGCGGCCACGGCCACCGTCGGACTCAGCTCACGAACCCCCGCGGAGCTTCGACAAAGCCTCCGCCAACAGGACCTCCGCGTCGGCGTCGGTGCGCCGCTCGCGAACGTACTCCAGGTGACTCTTGAAGGGAGCCGCGAGCGCCGCGCTCGGCGGGTTCTCGGGGTCCGGGCCGGCGGGCTGACCGCAGGCCTGGCACTCCCAGGTCTCCGGGACCGTCGCGGTCACCGCGAAGACCGGCCGCGTCACGTGGCCGCTGGCGCACCAGAAAGTTACGGTGACCTGCTCGACCGTGTTGCCGCGTTCGGACTCGCCCATCGGGCCCGCGCCAATCCTGCTGCCACGGATACCGCTGCTTCGAGCCATCGTCTGGAGCCTCCTGTGGGGTGACGGCCGGCCCCTGACCGAGTGGTCGAGCCGTACCGACATCACGACAGTACGCCGTCGCGGCCGTCACTCTGATCACGAAAAGGGAGCAATGCGGTCCGGAGGGGCGGTGGCCCGGGGCCGAAACCGGTCGATCACGGTCGCTCAGCGGGGTGGTTTGTCAGGGTTCACGAGAGTTGCGCTCACTCGTCGGGAGGCGTGCCGATACTCACGATCTCGCTGGAATTCGCGGTCAGTTCGCTGAGACACGCGCGCCGCTCCGGGTCGCCGCACCTCGCGACCGCTCGCCGGCCCGCCTCGCGATAGCGCGGTAGGAGTTCCTGCCATTCGGTGTATCGCAGGGCGCTGCGCGGGGTCGGCTCCCCGCGCTGGAAGGCGGTGGACGAAAGATAGTGACGCCCCGGCTGCGCCGAGTACCACGCGTAGGTGGCCCCGACCTGCTCGGCGAAAGTGCCGCGTTCCAGGCGTTCGATGATCCCCTCGTGAACCGGCCGGTGACCGACGGCCGCGACGATGCGCCGGATGAGGATTTCGTTGAAGCTCGGATTCAGGTCGTGGACGACGATGTCCATCAAGGCGGGCAGGTGGATCCGGGCCTCGGCCGGATGGTCGCGGAGATGCGTCGCCAGCGCTCCCCTCTTCATATTGGTCCTCCACCGGGACATAGCCATGGGCCGATCAAAGGCGTAAGCAGGAGGCTCTCGGGACAAGCGCCACTCCGGACGGAGGAGACCGAGCATCTCGTCCAGGCGCGCTTCGAACTCGTCGTACCACTCCGGAACGAATGAAGACGCTCCCATGCGATCTCCCGTGGATGTCTCGGCACTGATCGCAGCATGACGCAGTGTCATGCGATGCTCAAGGTCTCCTCAACGGGCGCGGCTCCGGCGTGCACGACGTCTTGACGAGCCCCCGGAACACGAGTTCAATCACGTCGTGAAATAAGGGCTTGCTCACGGTGTGAAACAAGTCTGTCATCGGGTGCGGCCGGTGATGCCCAGCGCTCCCGCGCGTGGGTGCCGTGAACCGGCCCGTCTCTCCCTCAAGCCACGTGGCGATCTCAGCCTGCTCCACCCCCGAAGAACAAACCAGTACAAGGCGGGAGAAGATGAGACACTTGCGCATCACGCGACTGTTCGCGCGCGGTCCTGCGAAACGGCATCGGGCCGGCGGTGCGAGTCGGACCGGCGGTGCCGGACGCGCGGCCCTCGGCCTGGCGATGATCTCGGCCCTGGCGCTGACGGGCGCGCCGTCCGTCGCCCACGCGGCCGGCAGCAGCCCCTTCGGCGGGACGGCTGCCGCGGTTCCCGGCACCGTCCAGGCCGAGAACTACGACACCGGCGGCCAGGGCGTCGCGTACAACGTCGCCAGCACCAACGGATCGGCCAACACCTACCGCACCGACGGCATCGACCTCGAAGCGACCACGGACACCGGCGGCGGATACGACGTCGGCTGGACCGCGACCGGCCAGTGGTTCGACTACACCGTGAAGGCGGCCTCGGCCGGGACCTACACGGTCAGCCTCAGACTCGCCTCGCCGAACGGCGTGACCGACGGCCTGCACATCGCCAACGCCGCCGGGACGAACCTGTCGGGCGCGGTGAACGTGCCGGCCACCGGCGGCTGGCAGACCTGGGTGACCGTGACGACCAGCGTCACGCTCCCGGCCGGGCAGCAGACGCTGACCGTGTACCAGGACAACGGTGGCTGGAACCTCAACAGCTTCTCCTTCGCCGGCGGGGCGAGCGGTGAAGGCCCCTACGGCGGGACGCCCGCCGCGCTGCCCGGCACGCTCCAGGCCGAGAACTACGACACCGGCGGCCAAGGCGTGGCCTACAGCGTCGCGAGCACGAACGGATCGGCCAACAGCTACCGCACCGACGGCGTGGACCTGGAAGCGACCACGGACACCGGCGGCGGATACGACGTCGGCTGGACGGCGAGCGGCCAGTGGTTCAAGTACACGGTCAACGCCGCGTCCGCGGGCACGTATTCAGTCGGGTTGCGACTGGCCGCGCAGAACGCCGTGACCGACGGCCTGCACATCGCCAACGCCGCGGGCACGAACCTCTCCGGGAACATCAACGTCCCGGCGACCGGCGGCTGGCAGAACTGGACCACCGTGTCGGCGAGCGTCACACTGCCGGCCGGCCGGCAGACCCTGACGATCTTCCAGGACAACGGCGGCTGGAACATCAACGACCTCACGGTCGCCACCGCCGGGATCGACAGCTCGGCCTGGTACGAGGTGGTGAACCAGAACTCCGGCCTGTGCGCGAGCGCGGCGAACGGCGGGACCGCCGACGGCACCGCCGTGCAGCAGGCGGCGTGCACCGGCGCGTCCAGCCAGCTGTGGCAGTTCGTCTCGGTGGCGAGCGGCGAGTACGAGGTGCTGAACCAGAACGCCCAGTCCGGCGGCGAGAGCTGGAACATCACCGGAGGGGTGACGGCCACCGCGGCCGGCGCCCTGCTGCAGACCTGGCAGTACGGCGGGACCAGCAACACCAACGAGCTGTTCGCGGCCAATCTGCAGTCCAACGGCGACTACACCTTCGTCGCCGACAACTCCAAGCTCTGCGTCGACACCCCCGGTGCCTCGACGGCGAGCGGGACGCAGCTGGACCAGAACACCTGCAACGGCACCGGCGCGCAGGCGTTCAGCCTCGTGGTCCCCACCGGCGGCTGCGGGACCAGCTGCGGCGGCACGCCGGACTTCGGTCCGAACGTGTTCGTCTTCGACCCGTCGATGTCGTCCTCGACGATCCAGAACCAGATCAACTCGGTCTTCAACTCGCAGCAGAGCAGCGAGATGGGCACCGGCCGCTACGCCCTGCTGTTCAAGCCGGGCACGTACAACGTGGACGTGCCGGTCGGCTTCTACACCCAGGTGCTCGGCCTCGGGCAGTCCCCCACGCAGACCACGATCAACGGCGGCGGGGTGCACGCGGACGCGAACTGGAACGGCGGCAACGCGACCATCAACTTCTGGCGCGACGCCGAGAACCTGACGGACAGTCCGTCCTCCGGCGACACGGTCTGGGCCACCTCGCAGGCCACCCCGCTGCGCCGGATGAACATCAACGGCAACCTGGAGCTGTCGCTCAACGGCTACTCCTCGGGCGGTTTCATCGGCGACTCTGTGGTCACCGGCCAGGTGAACTCCGGCAGCCAGCAGCAGTACATGTCCCGCAACGACCAGTTCGGCAGCTGGGCCGGAGCGAACTGGAACATGGTGTTCACCGGATCGACCGGGGTGCCGGGCACCAGCTTCCCGAACCCGCCGGACACCTCGGTCGGGACCACGCCGACCATCTCGGAGAAGCCGTACCTGTACGTCGACGGCTCCGGGAACTACAACGTGTTCGTGCCGGGCAACCAGGCCAACCGGTCGGGAACGAGCTGGAGCAACGGCAACACCCCCGGCAGCTCGCTGCCGATCAGCTCCTTCTACATCGCGCACCCCGGTGACAGCGTGGCTACGATCAACTCCGCGCTGGCCTCGGGTAAGAACCTGCTGTTCACACCGGGCATCTACCAGGTCAACGGCACCATCAACGTGACCCGGCCGGACACCGTGGTGCTCGGACTGGGCCTGGCCACACTGGTGTCCAACGGCGGCAACACGATCCTGTCCACCGCGGACGTCGACGGCGTCCACGTAGGCGGGCTCATCTTCGACGCCGGCACCACGAACTCGCAGGTGCTGGTGCAGATCGGGCCGTCCGGTTCGAGCGCGGGCCACGCCAGCGACCCGACCGTGCTGTCCGACGTGTTCGCCCGCATCGGCGGCGCGACGGTCGGCCGGGCGACGCAGACAGTGGTGGTCAACAGCTCCAACGCGATCGGCGACGACCTGTGGTTGTGGCGCGCCGACCACGGCAACGGCGGGACCGTCGGCTGGAACACCAACACCGCCGCGAACGGTTTGGTGGTCAACGGCGCCAACGTCTCGATGTACGGCCTGGCCGTCGAGCACTACCAGGCGGTCCAGACGGAGTGGAACGGCAGCGGCGGGCGGGACTACTTCTACCAGAGCGAGATGCCGTACGACGTGCCCGATCAGGGCTCGTGGTCGGACAACGGGGCCCGCGGGTTCCCCTCGTTCGACGTGTCCGGCTCGGCCACCGGATTCCAGGGCTACGGCCTCGGCGTCTACTGCTTCTTCAGCACGAACAACGGCATCGTGTCGGACAACGCCTTCACCTCGGAGGCCTCCGGTGCGAGCTGGCACGACCTGGTGACGGTCTCGATCACCAACGCCGGATCGATCGCGAACGTGATCAACGGCGTCGGCGGTCCTACCCCGAGCAACACCTCGGCGGTGGACGTGACCAGTTACCCGTAGTCGAAATCGCTTGATAGTGGCGGGTTCGCGAGTCTGAGGACTCGCGGGCCCGCTACTCCGCTAGTTCGGCGGCCTGCTGACGGAGCGCGTGGGCGAGGGCGTCCGTCGCCGGCGCGGTGGGGCCGGGCAGGCGCACCAGGCTGATCCGCCGCCGTTCGTCGGGGACGTCGTCGATGGTGACCAGGCGAATGCCCAAGGGGACCGCGGACAACAGCGTCGAAGGCACGGTCGTGATGCCGGCTCCGGCCGCGACCAAGTGCAGTTTGGTCAGCCAGTCGCGCGCCGCGTGGTGGACGCGGGGGCGGCCGGGCAGTCCCGGCCAGATACCGAGCAAGGGCTCGTCGACGCCGGCCGGGCTGGCGATCCAGGTCTGGCCGGCGAGGTCGTCGGTGGTGACGGTGGCACGGTCGGCGAAGCTGCCGTCAGCGGGCACCGCCAGGACCAGGCGGTCGTCCAGCAACGGCTCCACATGCAGCGGCGGATCGTCGGTGTCCGGCGAGCGGAACGGCGGCCGGGAGGACAGCAGCGCGAGATCGAGGGCGCCGGTGCGTAGCGCCCGCACCAGCGACGGTGTGGTGCCCTCGCGGGTGGTGACCTCGATCTGCGGGCGTTCGCGGCGCAGCATCGCCAGCGCACCGGCCACGACGACGGCTCCGGCGGCCGGGATGAAGCCGAGGCGGACACGGCCGGTGTCGTCCTGCTCGCCGCGCAGCTCCCGGTCCGCCGCCTCCAGGGCGTCCAGCGCGGTCACGGCGTGCCGCAGCAGCGCGCGCCCGGCAGCCGTGAGCCGCACGCCGCCGGGATAGCGGTCGAACAGCCGGGCACCGGCGGCCTGTTCCAGCGCGGCCACCTGCCGGGAGACGGCCGACTGCGTGTAGCCCAGCGCTTCACCGGCCGCGGTGAAGGTGCCGCGCTCGGCGACCTCGCGCAGCACCCGCAGGCCGACCAGCGACACATCCATGATGAATCAGCATATCCAGCATGAAGGACATTCAGTGGCGGAATGCCCCGGCGGTCCCTAGCGTCGAAGCATGCCTCTGATCAACGTCTATCTCCGTCAGGGAACGACCCCTGAGTTCCGCCACCTCGTCTCCGAGGCCGTCCACAAGTCCATGGTGGACGTTCTGAAGATCCCCCAGGACGATCAGTTCCACGTCTTCCACGAGGTCGCGCCCGAGGACTTCGTCATCCAGCCGGTCGCGTTCGGCCTGCGGCGCAACGGCGAACGCGCCATGTTCATCCAGCTCTTGTTCAACCAGCGCACGCCGGAGCAGAAGACCGAGTTGTTCCAGGCGATCGTGGCCAACCTGCGGCTGTACGCCGACGTTCCGGAGGAGGACGTCATGATGGTGGTCCTCGAAACGGCGCGCGAGAACTGGTGGGCCGCCGGCCGTGTCGTGAATCCCGACACCGGCTACGACGAGCGGATGGCGGTGCCGAGCTGACGGGCTGGCGGCGCGGTATGCCCGCGAGCACGGCTGGCTGTAGCGCCGGGGAGACTATGCCTCATGAACATCGGCAGCTACTACGAACCGGCCGGCGAGCACTGCTACAAGCCGACGTCGCACGCCGGCGGCGCCTGGGATCCCGCTGAGCAGCACTTCAGCCCGCTCGGCGGGCTCATCGTCCACGCCATCGACGAGTACGTGGCCGGGCGGCCGGGCGAAAAGCTGGTGCTGTCCCGGATCAGCTTCGACATCCTCGGACGGCTCGCCCTGGACGAGTGCGAGATCCGGGTGGAGACGCTGCGGCCGGGGCGCACGATCGAGTTGGTCGAGGCCGTCATGGTGATCGGCGGGCGGGCGGTGGTGCGGGCGCGGGCTTGGCTGCTGAGTTCGGGCGACACTTCGGCGGTGGCCGGGGGCGGGGGCGGCGGCGTGCTCACCCCGCCGGAGAAGCTGGCGTCCTGGCCGATGACGGATGTGTGGCCCGGCGGCTACATCGCTTCTCTGGACGTCCGTCCGGTGACACCTCCCCGGCCCGGTCGCACGACCGCGTGGATCGGCACCAATCTCGACCTCGTCGCGGGGCGGGAGGTCAGCCCGCTCGCGGCGTTCGTCGCGCTGGTCGACACGGCCAACGGCATCGCGGTGTGGCGGTCGCCGACGGAGTGGATGTTTCCCAACGTGGATCTGACGATCCACCTGCACCGTCAGCCCGAGGGGCGGTGGACCGGACTGGACACGACGGTGACGTTCGGACCGACCGGTCAGGGCGTCACCTCGACCGTGCTGCACGACGTTTCGGGGCCGGTCGGGCACGCCGAACAGATCCTCACTGTTCGGCCTCTGGGCTAGGGCTAGCGACGGACGTCAGGGGCCAGGGATCGGCTGGAGTTCGGGACGACGGTCTCGGCGGCCGGGGTGGTCATCATGCCGCCTCGGCGTGCGGCATGGCGGGCTGCGGTGTGGCGGGCTGAGGCGTGGCGATCATCCGGTGCGGCGCGCGGTGTAGATGACGGTCAGGCGCGGATCGTCGACATAGCCGCCGAGGTCGTCGATGATCGAGCTGAGGCGGGCCAGGAACTGCGCGCGGTCCGGCGGCGCGAGTTCGGCGATGTTCGGGAACGTCGACCACTGGTCCCGTGCGGTCTGCGGAGTCAGGGTCTCCTGCCATTCGATGATCTCGACGGAGACGTCGCCGAAGTAGCCGCCGGCGGTCAGTTGCGCGCGCCATCGGTCGGTGTCCAGGACGTGGGAGCGGCTTTCGCGATAGCTCGTCTCGACGTGCAGCAGGTCGTAGTAGACCGCGTCGAGCCGGTCGCGGAACTCCGTCGGGCGCTTGACGTCCCCGAACTCGTTCCACCACGCCGCCAGCCAGCCGCCCGGGCGGACCAGGCGGCCGATCCGCTCGGTCGAGGTGGCCGGGTCGACCCAGTGCAGCGCGGTCGCGGCGACGGCAAGGTCGAACTCGCCGGACAGGTCCGCGGTCTCGAAGTCGGAGACGCACACTTCCAGCCGATCGCAGGCGTGGTCGGCGACCAGGAGCGCCGCGAGGTTCTCCCCCGGCTCGACCGCTACCACCCGCGCACCGGCCGCCAACAGGGCTCCGGTCGCCAGGCCTGAGCCGGCACCGATCTCCAGGACCCGCGAACCCGCCTCCAGCCCGCAACGCTCGGCGAGCAGATCGAAGACCTCGGCGGGGTAAGGCGGCCGCCCGCGCTGGTACCCGGCGGCGTCGGCGTTGAAGGACATGCGGCGGGTGGCGCGTAAGACGTCAGCTTGATTCTCGTTCACTCCGGCACTCTGCCAGACGGGCTTGCCGGGAGCATACGTGCCGGCAACGTAGCCGACGCACCCATGATCACCGCGTTGCTGCACGCACTCGGCTATCCGTCGAACACCGACGAGGACGTCTCCTCACGCCTGAGGCAATGGTCGGGGCGCGAGGACCTGCTGGCGCTGCTCACCACAGCCGGCCAGCAGATTCTCGGCGTCGTAGCCCTGGCCGTGATCCCGTACTTCGAGCGGCCGGGGTCCTGGGGTCGGGTAGTCGCGCTCGTCGTCGACTCCCGGGTATGGAGATCACCAGCGCCCGCCGACGCGCCGGCGCCCACGCCTTCTACCGGTCGGCCGGATACGCCGACCGGTGCGGCAAATCAGCCCACTTCCTCAAGGACCTGATTCTCTAGTGCGCCGAAACCCCCGGCCGCTCAGCGGTCCCGGTCCCGGCGGATGTTGAGCCGGCGGCCCTTGATGGTCGCGCCGCGCAGGGCCCTGATCACGTCCTCCGCGGCGTCTGTCGGGACTTCGACCAGGGAGAAGCGGTCGGCGATCTCGATCGCGCCGATGTCGCGGCCGCTCAGGCGGGACTCGCCGGCGATGGCGCCGACCAGGTCCTGGGGGCGGATGCCGGAGCCGCGGCCGGCGCCGACGAACAGGCGGGTCGTGCCGGCGCCGGGGCCGCCGCCGGGGCGGCCGGTTTCGCGGCGCTTGCGGGGGCCGCCGCGGTCCTGGCCGGCCTCGCGCTGCGGCCGGTCGGGGACCCTGGCGTCCGGGATGTCCTCCTCGTCGTACGCCGTGCCGCCGGCCTCGTGGACCAGCTTCACGGCGGCCAGGGCCACGTCGAACAGGTCGTACTCCTCCGCCAGGTTCTCCACCACGACCCGGAAGCGGTCCAGGTCCGCGCCCTCGATGAGGCTCTCCTCCAGGGCCGCGCGGGTCAGCTCCAGGCGGCGGGTCCGCAGGTCGGCGACGGTGGGGACCTTCTCCAGGGGGATCTTGCGGCGGGTCGCGCGCTCGATGGCCTTGAGCATGCGGTGCTCGCGCGGCTCGGCCAGGGTGATGGCGACGCCTTCGCGCCCGGCGCGGCCGACCCGGCCGATGCGGTGCACGTAGGACTCGGGGGCGGAGGGGACGTCGTAGTTCACCACGTGGGTCAGGTGTTCGACGTCCAGGCCGCGGGCCGCGACGTCGGTGGCGACCAGCAGTTCGGCGGTGCCCGAGCGCAGTCGTCCCATCACCCGGTCGCGCTGCTCCTGGCTCAGGCCGCCGTGCAGGGCCTCGGCCCGGTAGCCGCGGCCGTTGAGGGTCTCGGAGAGCTGGTCGACCTGCTCGCGGGTGCGGCAGAAGACGATCGCGGCCTCCGGCGCCTCCACGTCCAGCACCCGGCCGAGCGCGGCGGCCTTCTGGGCCCGCGTCACCATGTACGCACCCTCCCGCACCCGAGGCGCCTCGCCAGGCGGCGGCTCCTCGCGCTCGATCCGCACCCGGACCGGGTCGCTGAGGTGGCGCCGGGCCAGGGCGTCGATGCGGCTCGGCATCGTCGCGGAGAACAGCACGGTCTGCCGCTCGGCCGGGGCGTTCTCCAGGATCGAGTCGATGTCCTCGGAGAAGCCCATGTCGAGCATCTCGTCGGCCTCGTCCAGGACCACGGTCTGCAGGGCGTCGAGCCGGAGCGTGCCGCGCGCGATGTGGTCCAGCGCCCGGCCCGGGGTCGCGACCACCACGTCGACGCCGCGCCCCAGCGCGCGCAGCTGGTGGCCGATCGGCTGGCCGCCGTAGACCGGAAGGACGCGCACGCCCAGTTCGGCGCCGTAGCGGTGCACGGCCTCCGACACCTGCATGGCCAGCTCGCGGGTCGGCACCAGGACCAGCGCCGCGGGCTCCGTTCCCCCGCCGCCGCGCGGGATGCGCTGGATGATCGGCAGCGCGAACGCGGCGGTCTTGCCGGTGCCGGTGGCGGCCTGGCCCAGCAGGTCGCGGCTGGCGAGCAGGCTCGGGATGGCCTCGGCCTGGATCGGCGTCGGCTCCTCGTAGCCGAGCTCTGACAACGCCCGGAGGATCTCCGGTTCCAGGTCGAGGTCGGCGAAACCGAGCTGGTCGGCGGTGGCTTGTGCCATGGCGGGGCCCTTCGTCCGGGAGCGTGCGGACACGACGCCCCCACGCTCCCAGTATCGCCCGCATCGACGCGCCTCGCTGGTCGGGGGCTTGGCCGGAGAGGGTCGGCGGCTGTGCTATCGGCGGGCGGCTGCGGACGCGCCGACGAGCCGCCGACCAGCCGCCGGCCGGAGCCTGGTGGTGCCAGACCCAGCATGAACTGGCCCTCCTGACTCGCTCAGCACGTTGACAGAAGGAAAGCGCACGGATGAAGGCAGTGGTCATCTCCGAGTTCGACGCGGCGGAGGTGTTGCGCGAGGCGCGGACGGACCGATCCGCGTCGTCGGGCGCCGAGGACGTCGGGATCTCCGCGAACGAGCTGCGGTTCAGCAACAAGACCGTCTCCTCCCTGGCCGAACTCGCGGCGATAGTAAGGGCCCTGCTGGCCGGAGCCACGGCACACTGAGGTCGGTGCGCCCCGGACCTGGACTCATCGGCCCACCCTGATGATATATTAAACATGTCTAATCGTCTGTTCGAGAGGCCCGCCGGTGCCCGACAAGCTGCTCTACGAGCACGTCCACTCCGAGCTCAAGAGCCGCATCGCCGATGGGCGGTATCCCGTGGGCGAGCGGCTGCCGAGCCCGGCTGAGCTGTGCGAGGAGTTCTCGGTCAGCACGATCACGTTGAAGCGGGCGCTCGACATGCTCGCCGAGGACGGGTACGTGGTGCGGCGGCCCCGGCACGGGACCGTGGTGGTGAGCGCGGAACCGGAGCCTGGAGCGACCGCGGCGGGCAGTGCCGGCGCCGGCGGGCTGCCGTTGTTCGGCGCCGTGCTCACCAGCTTCGACGACACCTTCGGCAGCGGGATCCTGACCTCGATGATCGGCCAGACCTCGGGGCGGGCGAACCTGGTCGTCAAGATGTCCTTCGGCGACGCCGACGCCGAGGAGGCGCTGATCGGCGAACTGCTCGCGGCCGGGGTGTCCGGGCTGGCGTTCCAGCCGAGCTCCTCGGAGTCGGTGCCGCCGGCCCTGCTCGGGCTGCTGGCGCGGCGGTTCCCGGTGGTGATCATCGACCGCTCGTACGACGGGATCCCGGTCTCGGCGGTCTGCTCCGACAACGTGGCCGGCGGCCGCGCGGCCACCGAGCACCTCCTGGACCTCGGCCACACCCGCATCGGCCTGGTGACCAGCGCCAGCCGGGTCTCGACGGTGCAGGACCGGCGCAACGGCTACGTACGCGCGCACGCCGCACGCGGAGTCCCGCACGACGACGCCGACGAGTTCCACGCCGTCGACTCGGTGACCCCCGGCGCCACCACCAGCCCCGAGGAGGACATGGCGCGGCTGACGGAGTTCGTGCGCAGCCGCCCGGGGATCACGGCCTACCTCGCCTCCGAGCACCACATCGCGCTGCTGCTCCGCAAGGCCTGCCAGGCCGTCGGCCGCGCGGTCCCGGAGGACGTGTCCATCGTCTGCTTCGACCAGGCCGACGCGCTGCTGGACGACTCGATGTTCGTCTTCACACACATCGCGCAGGCCCAGCACCTGATGGGCACGCGCGCGATCGAGGAGCTGTTCGCGCAGCTCGACGATCCCGGCGCGGTGACCAAGCACGCGCTGCCGACCCGGCTGGTGCCCGGCGCCTCGACGGCGGCCAGGCACTGATCAAAAGGCGGGAAACACCGGCCGACAAGCGCCGGGCGCCGATCGAAAGCGTGGCACGCTCCGCAATGAGTCACGGCAATGCGCCGACGCCGACCGGAGAGCACGAAGCGCCCGACTAGCCGACCGGCCGACTGCCACGGGCGCTTGCGGACATGCGCGAGACGCCGACCGAGAAGCACGAAGCGCCCGACTGGCCGGCCGGCCGACTGCCACAGGACGCTTGCCGACATGCGCGGGACGCCGACCGAGAAGCACGAAGCGCCCGGCTGACCGACCGGCCGACAGCCACAGGACCCTTGCCGACATGCGCGGGACGCCGACCGAAAGCCGACGCCCCGCGTACCCCCCGCCCGGGCTCCCCCGCGCCTCCCCGTGCCTCCCCGCGCCGCCCGAGCCCTCCGGCCCGCGCCGGCCGGCAGCCGGTGCGGGCCCGAAGCCGTAAGCCGACCTTCAGCCGGCCACTCTGCGGCAGACCTCGGTCCCGATGATCGCGCTGAGCTGCGCCGAGTACGGCACGTGCGCGTCGGTCGCCGGCGGCGTCCGCCAGTCCGTCCCGGCCAGCAGGCGGTCGCCGACAAGCGCGCGCGTCCACAGCACCTGCCCCGCGCTGAGGATCAGCTCCCGGATATCCGTCGCCGACGGATCGGCCTGGACCAGCAGCCCGGCGTAGCGGTACATGATGCCCTTGAACAGCCCCTCGTCGCCGCCGGTGCCGTCGTCGAGCAGGACTCCGTCCGTGCTCAGTTCGCGGAACGCGGTCCTGGCGGTGACCAGTGCGCGCTCCAGCAGGGAGGCGTCGCCGGAGACCGCCGCCAGCTCCACGCAGGCGCCGATGTACAGGCCCTGGTTGTAGGTGAAGCGCCACTGTGTGTCGATCCGGCCGTCGTTCTCGCGGTTGACGCCGTCCTCGATGAAGCCGTCGGCGCCCCGCAGGGTCTTGTCCAGCCAGTCGAGCGATCTGCGGGCCCAGTCCTGGTACTCGGTGTCCCAGGTGGCCCGGTGCAGGCGGGCGCCGAGGATCACGAACGTCCCGTTGGACGGCGTGTTCTTGTACGCGAGCTGCTGCTTGCGCCAGGCGATGCCGCCGCCGCACTCGTCGTTCCAGCCCTCGTCGCGGACGTGGTGCCAGATCTTGACCGCCTCGTCGAGGTAGCGCCGCTCCGAGGTGGCCTCGTGCAGGCGCAGCAGCGCGATGCCGAACCAGAGCATGTCGTCGAAGTAGTCGTTGAACAGCGAGCCCTGGTTGCGGGCCAGGATGTTGTCGCGCACGGCGACCGCGGCGTCGCGCCAGCGGGGGTCGCCGGTCCGCTCGAAGGCATCGAGGCGCGCCTCAAGGGCGTGCGCGAGCCACCAGTAGTTGAAGGTGTCGTCGTCTCCGGGTAAGAGCGGGTGCCAGTTGTGGAGCAACTGGTCGCCGTCGGCGCCGAAGTAGGTGTCCAGGCTTGCTTGGATGCGGTCCGCGCGCTGCCCCCACAGCGCGGCGGACACGGTGGTTTCGCTCATACCGGTGCTTGAGTCCTCATACGCCCTTGGCAAGGATCTGGTCGCCCTGGCTCGCCGCGTTCTTCAACGCGGAGACGGCGTCCGTCTTCCCCGACATCCAGTTCTGCAGTTGCGGCTCCAGGGCCTTGCCCTCGACGTCGCTGTATCCGGGCACGTTCGGCCGCACCACGGCGAAGCTCTCGGTCTGCACGAACGCCGGCCAGTGCCCGCTGCCGAAGTACGGGTCCTGACTCGCCTTCACCGACCCCGGCAGCCAGCTGCCGATCTTGGCGAAGGCCACGCCGTTGGCCGGGACCGTGGTCCACCACTTCACGAACTCCCACGCCGCGTCCCGGTGCTTGGCCTGCGCCGGGATCACCAGGCCGAAGCCGCCGGTGATGGCGCCCTTGCCGCCGGGGCCGGCCGGCGGCGGGACCACGCCGTACTCGAAGCCGCTGATCTTGTCGTACTGCGGCATGTTCCAGGGGCCGTCGTACTTCATGGCGATCTGGCCGGTGCCGAAGCCGTCGACGCCCTGGGCGAAGCCGAGTTCGTACACCTTCTTGTTGTGCAGCAGATCGTCCCAGAACGACAACACGGCCTGGCCGGCCGGGCTGTCGAAGGCCGTGGTCTTCTTGTCCGCGGACAGCATCTGGCCGCCGGCCTGCAGGATCCAGACGTTGAACAGGCCGGGGTCGTCCAGTGCGAAGCCGGCCACCTTGAGCTTGCCGCCGCCGTCGCGCTGGGTCAGCACCTGGGCCGCGGTGGCCAGTTCCTCCCACGTGGTCGGCGGCTTGATGCCGGCCTTGTCCAGCATCGTCTTGTTGTAGACCAGGGAGCGGTTGTCGACGAGCATCGGCAGGCCGTACTGCTTGCCGCCGACGGTCATCTCGCCGTAGGGCGCCGGGAAGAAGTCGCCCGTGTCGACCTTGTCCCGGGCGATCAGGTCGTCGATCGCGGACAGCGCGCCCTTCGGCGCGTACAACGAGGTCTGGTAGCGGTCCCAGAGCACGACGTCCGGGATGTTGGTCCCCGAGGCGATCGCGGTCAGCAGCTTGGTCTCGACGATGTCCTGCGCCTGGTAGGTCACGTGCACCGCGGTCTGGCTGTTGTTGAACGCCGCCAGTTGGGTGTTGATCTGCTTCACCTGGTCGCCGTTGAACGACCCCCACATGGTGATGTTCTTGACGCCGCCCCCGCCGGAGCCGGAGCCGGACTTGGACGAGCCGCAGGCCGCGAGCAGCGGCGCGGCGGCCAGGCCGAGCGCGCCGGCGACGCCGCCGCGCAGCAGGCCGCGGCGTGAGACCGAGCTGGACGAAAGGGCCGGGCCGGACGAGGGCAGGGCTGGACGGTGCTGGTTCATCACGGTTCTCCTGGGTGAGGTGAGGGAGGACGTGCCGTACTACTTGCCGCCGGAGGTCGCCATGTTGTTGACCATCCAGCGCTGCGCGACCATGAAGATCACCAGGACCGGCAGGCTGGCCACGATCGTGCCCGCCATCAGCGGGCCGGTCTGCGAGCTGTAGTTGGTGACCAGCCCGGACAGCCCGACCTGGATGGTCATCTTGTCCGGGGAGTTCAGGACGATCAGCGGCCACATGAACGCGTTCCAGCCGGCCTGGAAGGTGAGGATGCCGAGCACGGACAGCGCGGCGCGGGCCAGCGGGACGTAGATCTTGAAGTAGATGCCGAACTCCGAGGCGCCGTCGATGCGCGCGGCGGCGGCCAGGTCGTCCGGCAGCGACTCGAAGACCTGCTTCATGAAGAACACCGCGAAGGCGCCGATCGCCCCGGGCAGGATGACGGCCCAGTAGCTGTCGAGGAATCCGCTGCCGCCGTTGCCGAGGACGTCGTTGCCGCCGGCCAGCGGGAAGTACCTGAGGATGAGGAACTGCGGGACCATCGTGACGGTGCCCGGGATCATCATCGAGGCCACGTACGCGGAGAAGATGATCCGCTTGCCGCGCAGGTGGAGCTTGGCCAGCGTGTAGCCGGCCAG
Source organism: Catenulispora sp. GAS73 (assembly GCF_041262085.1). NCBI lineage: Bacteria > Bacillati > Actinomycetota > Actinomycetes > Catenulisporales > Catenulisporaceae > Catenulispora > Catenulispora sp. GAS73. The sequence goes on along the minus strand of NZ_JBGCCM010000014.1, from coordinate 133,913 downwards.
AGAGCCGAAGAACAGGTTGGTGACGACGCCGATCACCGCGATCAGCAGCGAGTTCAGCGCGTACCGGAGCATCGGCACGGTGTGGAAAACGTTGGTGTAGTTGCCGAACGTCCAGTGCTTGGGGATCAGGCCGAAGCCGCTGGCGACGATGTCGCCAGCCGGCTTCAGGGACGTGGACAGCGTCCACAGCAGCGGCAGCACCGTGGAGACGGCGACCACGGTCGCGGCGATCCACCACAGCGCGGCGCCGAGCTTCCGGCGTATCAGGGTGTTGTTCACTGCTCACCCGCCTTGTTCACCAGCCGCGCGTTCACCAGCGAGACCGCCAGGATGATCGCGAACAGCACGAAGGAGATCGCGGAGGCGTAGCCCATCTTCAGGGCGCCGAAGCCGCGGTCGTAGATGTAGTAGACGAGGGTCACCGTGGAGTTGCCGGGACCGCCCTTGGTCAGCACGTAGGCCTGGTCGAAGACCTGGAACGCGCCGATGATCAGCAGCGTGGTGACCAGCATCGTGGTCTTGGTCAGGGCCGGGAGCGTCACGTGCCGGAAGACCTGCCAGCTGTTGGCGCCCTCGGTGCGTGCGCTCTCTATCAGCTCTTTGGGGATGTTCTGCAGGCCGGCCAGGTAGATGACCATGTTGGTGCCGAAGCCGGCCCAGACCGACATCAGCACGATCGCCGGCATCGCCCAGTTGGAGTCGTAGAGCCAGGCCGGGCCGTTCACCCCGAGCTTGCCGAGGATCACGTTGATCAGGCCGTGCTGCGGGTTCAGCATCCAGTACCAGATCGAGGCGGTGGCCACGGTCGAGGAGATCACCGGGACGTAGAACAGGACGCGGAAGTACTTCGCCGCGCGGACTCTGCGGTTCAGCAGCAGCGCCGTCGCCAGCGCGACCACGATTCCGAGCGGGACGTACATCAGGGTGTAGAGGACCGTGTTCTCCAGTGCTTTGGTGAAGAACGGGTCGTGGATCAGGTCGGTGTAGTTCTTGAAGCCGACCCAGTTCATGCTGCTGATGACGTCGTAGTCGGTGAAGCTGAGCACCGCCGCCATGACCACCGGCAGCAGGACGAAGAGCACAAACAGCAGGACCGGCAGGGTCATGAACAGCGTGGCCGCGCGGCGCTCGGAGCGGCGGGTGTCGCGGGTCCGCCGGCCGTGCGGCGTGTGGGCGGCGGCCGCGGCGGCGGATATCGCCTCGATGTCAGCGGCCATCGCTGACTCCTTCCGACGGGAGGGGACTGGAGGGGACGCCGGCGGAAACGCGGTCGGCGGGAGCGTTGCCGACCGTGACGTAGCTGGCCGGGGTGGTGCCGATCGGGATGTCGCCGACCGGGGTGTAGCCGCAGTAGTCCAGGACGAGTTCGGTGAACATGGCCTCGGCCCAGGAGAACCACTCCCGGGTCCAGACCCTCGGGTTGTCCGCGTGGAACGACTCGTGGACCCGGGAGGTACCGGCGTCGGTGGCCAGCAGGGTGGCGATGGCGGCGCGCTGTTCGGCGCGGTCGCCGCTGGTGAGCGCGGCGACGGCGATCGCGATCGGCCAGACGTGGCCGGGCGGGGTGTGCGGGCTGCCGACCCCGGAGGCGGCGCGGCCGGCGACGAACGTCGGGTTGCGCTCGCTGAGGACGAAGGCGCGGGTCGCGAGGTAGGTCGGGTCGTCGGCGGCGCAGTAGCCGAGGAGCGGGAGCGCGAGCAGGCTCGGGACGTTGGCGTCGTCGGCCTCCAGGACCCCGCCGAGGCCGTCGACCTCGTAGGCCCAGCGCGGTCCGGTGACGGGGTCGTCGACGACGGCGTGCTCGGCGATGCCGGTCTGCAGGCACTCGCGCAGCCCGTCGGCGCGGGCCAGCAGCTCCGCGCGCCGGTCGTCGGGCAGCGCCGACCCCGGCGTGTGGGTCAGGATCTCCGCCAGCTGGCCGAGCACGACGACCGCGAACATGTTGCCCGGCACGTTGTAGCCGAAGCGGGTGGCGTCGTCGCTGGGGCGGAAGCCGCTCCAGGTGAGGCCGGTGACCGCGGTCTTCGGGCCGAGCCCGTCCCGGACCAGGGTGTCGGAGTCCGGCGCGTCGAAGCGCTGGAAGCGGTAGGCGGAGACGCCCTCGTGGTCGAGCTCGGTCTCCCAGGTGGTCAGCACCGCTTCGGCGGCGGTCCAGAACGCCTCGTCGAGGAAGTCGTCGCGGCCGTAGGCACGCCAGGCCAGGTGCGCGAGCCACAGCGGGTAGCACAGTGAGTCGACCTCGTACTTGCGCTCCCAGACCCAGGGGTTGGAGGCGGTGACGTCGGCACTGTGGCCGGCGCCGTCGGGCCGCGCGTTGAAGGCGTTCGCATACGGATCCACGGCGATGTAGGCCAGCTGCCGCCGCAGCACCCCGATGACGAACGACTGCGCCAGCGGCAGCACCTCGCGCAGCCGGAGGAAGGGCAGAACCTGCGCCGCGGAGTCCCGCAGCCACATCGCCGGGATATCGCCGGTGAGCAGGAAGACGGTGCCGTCGTCGAGGTACCGCGCGGTCCGCTCGCGCACCTCGGTCAGGAACCGGGTGACGATCACCGCGGCCCCCGGGTCGCCGCCGACGGCCTCGGTCACCCGCCGCTGGAGCTCCTGCAATCCGGCCTCGCCGTACTCCACGATCACACCTAACTGAATATATTCAATCTACTGGATGTGTCGGGAGGATAGACCCGGGCGTGCCGTCAGCGCAACGGTTAACCCCCGCGCAATCCGGAGCGGATCATGCGCGGGGGCTGGGGGACGAAATGTCAGGGTTCGATGATGCTGAAGAAGGCGAGCGGGCGGGGCGCGGGAGAGGTCAGGGCTCGACGATGGTGAAGGGGACGAGCGCGCGGACCGGTGCGGTCTGGCCGGCCAGTTGCGCACGCAGCAGTTCCACCGCGCGGCGACCCATCTCGGCCTGGTCCTGGCGGACGTGCAGGAAGCGCGGCGGGGCGAAGGGGTCCACCGGGGAGTCGAAGCAGGCGATCTCGGGCAGGGCTGGTTGCTTGCCGGGCGCGGATTGCTTGCTGGGCGCGGGCTGCTTGGTGTGCTCGGCGACGGCCAGCGCGATCACCCGCGCGAGGTTGTACTCGCTGGCGACGAAGGCGGTCACCTGCGGTGCGGCGTCCAGGAAGCGCCGCACCTCCGCTACGTCGTGGCGGATGTTCTCGGTGGTGAGGGCTCCTGGCAGGGTGCTGACGAGGTCGGTCAGGCGGTGGGCGTCGGGGCCGAGTTTGTGGGTGGCCAGGGCTCGGCGGAAGCCGTCGAGGCGCTGCTCGATCGTGGAGGTGTGGGAGGGGGCCGGGGAGGCGAAGCAGATCTCGGTGTGGCCGCGGCGGATCAGGGCTTCCGTGAGGGCCTGGGCGGCGGCGATGCCGTCGGTGTGGACGGTGCTCGCGGCGATGCCGTCGAGGGAGCGGTCGACCAGGACCAGGGGGAATCCGTCGAGGACCAGGCGCAGGAGGCTGGCGTTGTGGAACTCGCCGTGGACCGGGAAGACCAGCAGGCCGTCGACGGTTCCGGCGGCGCGCAGCCGTTCGACGGCGAGTTCCTCCTCGCGCTGGCTGCCTCGGGTGCGGCGGAGGATCAGGTCGATCCCTGCTTCGGAGCACGCCTGCTCCACGGAGGTGAGCAGGTCCAGGCCGTAGGACTCGGAGAAGTCCGGGAGTAGGAAGGCGATGGCCTGATCGACGTCACCGTCGGGCCCGCGGCGGCGGGAGACTGCGCCGGCCGCTGCCGATGCCGGCTCCGCCTCGGGCCGTTCGGCCAGGTCACGGGCGGTGACGCCGGCGAGGTCCGGCGGTGCGGGGACGACGAACGAGCCCTTGCCGCGCAGCCGCTCCACGATCCCGGCCTGCCGCAGGACTTCGAGCGCGCTCTTGGCGGTGACGCGGCTGACGTCGAAGGCGCCGGCGAGTTCGGTCTCCGACGGGACCCGGCCGCCGGGTACCAACTCGCCTGCTCTGAGCTCGTCGAGGAGGTGGTCGACGATCGTCTCGTAGAGCAGCGGCCGCGTCATTCCAGTCACCCTATCTTCACCGGTCGTCACGGACGATGTCGGCAGCTGATCCAGGTTGATGCATGTTGACATATCTCAAGTCGGGAGTACCGTCGCGCTGACCGAGTCCCCGACCCGCACACCCCCGACCGAAGGACTGCATGGATCATGCGAAGACTCCGCTCCAGAATTCGCTCAAGAATCCGCGCGGCGGCCGTGGCCGGCCTGGTCACCGCTCTGGCCGGCACCGGCCTGGCCGTCGCGGCCCCCGCCCCGGCGCACGCCGCCACCTCCTCGGACGCGAGCGCGGCGATGTCCGCGTTCGTCTCGGCGTTCTGGGACCCGACCGCGAAGTACTTCTTCTGCAACAGCGACCACCAGGTCCACTCCCAGCACGCCTACGGCCCCGACGGCGGCTTGTACTCGGACTTCTGGTGGGAGGCGCAGAACTGGGAGACCGTCATGGACGCCTACCAGGCGACCGGCGACCCCGCCTACCGGCAGATGATCGACGACGTCTACACCGGCTTCACGGCCTTCTACCCGACCTTCAGCACCAACTTCAACGACGACCTGGGCTGGTGGGCCCTCGCCTCGGCGCGCGCCTACGACATCACCGGCGAGACCCAGTACCTCACCACCGCCGAGAACCTGTTCAATTCGGTCTACGCCTACCAGGACACCACCTACGGCGGCGGCATCTGGTGGCAGCGCAACCTGCAGAACCAGAAGAACGTCGCCTCCAGCGCCCCGGCCGCCGAGGCCGCGGCGATGATCTACAAGGACACCGGGAACACGGCCTACCTCACCGACGCCCAGGGCCTGTACTCCTGGATGAAGTCGACATTGCAGTCCAACGGCCACGTCTACGACCACGTCGACGGCAGCGGTGTGGCCAAGTGGGACTTCACATACAACTTCGGGGCCTACATCGGCGCGGCGGACGCGCTGTACACGGCGACCAGCAACTCGACGTACCTGGCGGACGCGAACAGCGCGGGCTCGTGGGCCACGACGTACCTGACCAACGCCGGGACGCTGGACTACGAGGGCGTCGACGACGCCGGGGGCTTCAAAACCGTCCTGATCCGCAACCTCGCGCATCTGGTCAGCGCGCACGGACAGACGCAGTACCTGCCGTTCCTGCAGATGAACGTCAATCAGGGCTGGAACCAGCGCCGCTCCTCGGACAGCCTGGTCGGCCCGGACTGGTCGCAGCCGACCGGGAGCGCGTACCTGCAGTCGCTGACCGCCGGCGCGATGGCCGGCGCCGCCGCTGTGGTCACGCCGGACGGGACCTCCGGCCCGCAGCCCGGCTTCGCCACGTATCAGGCGACGAACGCGCGCACCACGAACCTCAACTCCGAGAGCACCAACCCCGGCTTCTCCGGCCGCGGCTACCTGGCCGGCTGGAACGCCGACGGACAGTCGGTGACCTTCGAGGTGCAGGCCCCGGCCGCGGGCGCCTACGAGATGGCGCTGCGCTACGCCGGAGGAGCAGGGAACGCCACCCGGCAGATCTCGGTCAACGGCTCGGTGGTCGCGGGGAACCAGTCGTTCCCCGGCACCGGCGGGTGGTCGAACTGGTCGACGGTGACGCTGAACGGCATCGCGCTGAACCAGGGGCACAACGAGGTCACCATCGCGTACTCCTCAGGGGCAGGCAGCTCGAACTACCTCAACCTCGACTCGATGCGGCTGAGTTACCAGCTCCAGGCCGAGAACGGGGTGCTGCACGGCGGCATCGGGCTGGAGTCCTCCAACGCCGGATACACCGGCACCGGCTACCTGGCCGGCTGGAACGCCGACGGGCAGTGGGTCGATCTGAGCCCGAACGTCAGCCGCAGCGGGACGTACACGGTGACGTTCCGGTACGCGGCAGCCGCCGGGAACGCGTCGCGGTACATCTACGCCGACGGCTCCGACGTGACGGACAACCTGGCGTTCCCGGGGACGGCGTCGTGGTCGGCGTGGAACACGGTGACGCTGAGCGGCGTGCACTTGAACGCGGGGAGCAACACCCTCTCAGTGATCTACGACTCGACGAAGGGCAGCAGCGACTACCTGAACCTCGATGAGGTAACGGTGCAGTACACCGGCGGTTGAGATCACCCGCCGACGGGGACGGTGGGGGCATGGTCGCGGCAGAACACACAGCTGACGTGCCAGACGTGCCGCCGGACGCCCCGCTCCGAACCGGGACCGGGACCGGGACCCGCAATCGTGCGGCGTGGGTGGCGGTGGCCTGGGGTGTGCTGTTCGCGGTGCCCAGCTTCATCTGGGCGACCGGGCACACCGCCGGGGCCACCTCCACCGTGTCGCCGACCTTGGTGGCGAAGGTGCGCGACGGGGAGACGGGGTTCCTCGTCGTGTTGTGGCTGAGCGGGTTCCTGAAGCTGTTCGCGAGCGCCGTCGGCGCGATGCTGGCGCGGCCTCGGGGCCCGCGCACGGGGCGGTTCGCAGTGTTCTGCGGCGCCGGGGCGGCGGTGCTGCTGGCGGGGCACGGGCTGCTCTTCGTGATCGGCGGCGCGCTGGTGGAGTCGGGGGCGGTGCACGGGAAGCCCGATGTCGTCGTGCTGTTGCGCTGGTATCTGTACCTGTGGGGGCCGTACTTCTTCGCGGGCGGCGTCGCGTTCGGGATGGCGACGCTCTGGTATCTGCGGCAGGCCGCAGATCGGGCCCGGATCGCGCGTTACGCGAAGGTCGGTGCCGTCGGCGGGGCGCTGGTGGTGCTGCTGTCGACCTTGTCCGGGCTCGGCTGAACCGACCTCAGGCATCTCAGCGTCCGGCCTCCACCAGCTTCTCCAAAGCGACGAAGCACCCCTCCATGGTCCCCGACATATCGCCGGTCTCGCTGCGCACCCACTTCGCGAACGCCGAGCGGAACACCGCGATCCCCGCGTCCGCCGCCAGGCGCGCGTCCGGGTCGGTGACGCCGCGCGCCCGCAAGCCCTCGGCCAGGGCCGTGGCGATCTTCGCCATCTTGGCGCCCTCGCGTTCCTGGAGTTCCGGGTGGGCGTCGATGATGCCCTGCCGGAGCCGGGCCCGGTCGTGGCGCTCGTCGAAGATGCCCGCGACGGCGGCGAGGGCTTCGTGGATCGCGCTCAGCGGGGTGGCGTCCGGCGGGGCGGCCGCCAGGGCCTCGACCATCGCGGCCTGGAGGAGCTCGCCGCCCTGGAAGAGCACCTCGCGTTTGTCGCTGAAGTGGCGGAAGAACGTGCGCTCGGTCAGGCCGGCGCGTTCGGCGATCTCCGCGACCGTCGTCTGGTCGTAGCCCTGCTCGATGAACAGGTCCATGGCGGCTTGTTCGAGACGTCCTCGGGGGTTCGACGGCCAGCGGCTCATGGCCCCATGGTAGATGATGACAGCGACTGGCATCAGTGTTAGCGTGAGTGATGTCAGTCGCTGTCATCAACGGCCCGGGAGGCCAACTCATGCGTGTCTTCGTCACCGGCGCGTCCGGACACATCGGTTCCGCCGTCGTCCCCGAACTGCTCGAAGCCGGGCACCAGGTCGTCGGCCTGGCCCGCAACGACGCCGCCGCCGAGCGGATCGCCGCGCGCGGCGCCGAGGTGCACCGCGGCGACGTCTTCGACCCGGACTCCTACCTCGACGCCCTGGATGCCTCCGACGGCGTCATCCACCTCGCCTACGACCACTCCTTCACCGACATGGCGGCCGCCGCGGCCGAGGACCTGCGGATCACCAAGGCCATCGGCGAGCGCCTGGTCGGCACCGGCAAACCCCTGGTCGGCACCTCCGGCACGCTTATGCTGGCCCGGCGCGCTCCCGGCGTGCTCGGCCTGGAGGAGCACACGGTCGAGGCCGGCCCGCGCGTCGACACCGAGAACGCGGTCATCGCCCTGGCCGAGCGCGGCGTCCGCTCCTCGGTGGTGCGCCTGGCCCCGCTGGTCCACAGCGATCTGGACCACCACGGCTTCAGCCCGGTCCTGATCCGCATCGCCCGCGAGAAGGGTGTCGCGGCCTACGTCGGCGACGGCGCCAACCGCTGGCCGGCCCTCAACACCCGGGACGCGGCCCGGATCTACCGGCTGGCGCTGGAGTCGGCGCCCGGCGGCACCCGGCTGCACGGCGTGGAGAACGAGGGATACGCCTTCCGCCTGATCGCCGAGACCATCGCCGAGCGCCTCGGGCTCCCGACCGCGTCGATCGCCGCCGACGACGCCGCCGCGCACTTCGGCTTCCTCGGCTTCGCCGTCGGGGCGGACAACCCGACGTCGAACGCCTTCACCCGCAAGACGCTCGGCTGGGAGCCGGAGCATTTGGGCCTGATCGAGGACCTGAAGCAGGACCACTACTTCGTGGAGCAGTAAGAGCTTGTAGGGCAGCAAAACAGGCACCGGCCCAGACGCCTCCCTCAAAGCGTCCGGGCCGGTGCCCCTCTCTTTCCGAATTGGTCTAGGAGTTGGTCTAGGAGGTCGTCACCGCGGTGTCGTCGATGACGGAGTTGGTGGTCCCGCCGCTGGTGTCCGTCTCACTGCCGATGAACTTCAGCGTGACGGTCTGGCCCGCGTACGCCGACAGGTTCGCGGTCTGCTGCGAGTAGCCGGAGTTCGCGTTCAGGTTGGAGAACGAGCCGACGGTCGCCAGCACGGTCCCGGAGGAGTTCAGGACCTGCACGGTGAAGGTGTCCGGCTTCGCCGTCGTGGTGTTCTCCGTGGTGTCGATGTGCAGCCAGTAGGTCAGCGTCGCCGAGCAGCCGGCCGGAATCGTCACGCTCTGCGCGGCGGTGTCGGTGTCCTTGCTGCCGTTGCCGTTGAACCACGCGATCCACGAACCGGAGTGCGAGGGCTCAGCCGACGTCGCCTTGGTGATCGGCGTGTATCCGAGCGTGGAGGTCTGCGTCCACGACACGGCGCCGGACTCGAAGCCGGGGTTCGCCAGCAGCTGCGCCGGGGTGCAGCCCCCGCCGCCGGCCGCGGTCACGGTCAGCGAGTACGAGGCCGTGTGCGACCCGGAGGACGCGGTCCCGGTCACGGTGACCGCGTACGTCCCCGCCGGGGTCGACGACGACGTCGCGATGGTCAGCGTCGAGGACGCCCCGGAGTTCACCGAGGCCGGGTTGAAGCTCGCGGTCGCCCCGGTCGGCAGGCCCGACGCGGACAGCGCCACGGACTCCGCCGACCCGGAGGTCACCGCGGTGCTCACCGACACGGTCGCCGAAGAGCCCTGACTCACCGACCCGGACGCCGGCGAGGCCGAGACCGAGAAGTCGTTGGTCGGCGGCGGGGCCGAGGCCGAGGCCGGGCTCCAGTAGTCGCCGGCCATCACGATCATGACCAGCGTCTTGATGGTCTCGCCGTAGTAGCCGTCGCCGTACGGGTTGGTCTGCAGGTAGTTCCAGATCGTGTCGGTCCACGCCTGGTCGCCGGCGGCCATGGCGGACGGGCCGATCGAGTCCCCGGCCTCCTCGGCGACGTCCGAGGTGTTGTAGCCGGTGCAGTTCAGGTTCAGGTGCGGGTAGACGTTCGCCGGGTTGCTCCCGGAGACCTTCTTGGCGCACGCCGACCACTTCTGCGCCTCGCTGAGCTCGAACGCGGCCGTCGAGGAGCCGTTCAGCAGCGCGTCGGTGCCCATGTGCCAGGGCACGCGGATCGAGTTGTAGCCGACGATGTTGTCCGGCTGGTTCTCCTGGTAGTTCGCCGGGGCCGGCTTCGGGCTGCTGCCGTCCGCGCCGACCACGAAGTCCGACAGCAGGCCGTAGGACGATGAGTAGTGGCTCACCAGCGAGCCGTCGACGGCCTCGGTCCGGGCGATGACCTTGTTCCAGTCGTGCGAGGTGTCGTACGCCGCGTAGGCCCGGAGGTGATCGATCATGTGGTCCGAGGGCCGGGTGTCGGTGTTCGGGCCGTCGTCCTCGCACTTGAGGTGGCCGTCCGGCGCCACGTTGTGGTTGTAGAAGTTGTTCAGCCACGTCATCGCGTCGCTGGTGTAGCCGCCCCACTGCTTGTCGGCGAGGATCAGGCCGTAGCCGATGTCCAGGTCGCCGTCGGTCGCGCCGTCGGGGGTCCCGCCGCTGTAGTACTTGCAGGTCTTCCCGTCGAGCTGCCACTGCATCATGCCGTACTGGTCCTCGTGGTCCTTGACCAGCTGCCACAGGCCGTTGAACTCGGTCTGCGCGCCGGCGTCGTACCCGGCCATCAGCGGCACGATGTTCATGCCGTAGCCCTGGCCCTCGGAGACCGGCCCGTTATTGGTGGCGTCGCCGTCGCCCTTGGTGGACACGTAGTACTCGTTGCTGGCGCAGCCGTGCACGAGGTACGTGGACTTCCAGGAGTTGTACTGCTTCTCCACGGCGGCGTCGCGTGTGGACTGCGAGGCCGACGGCACGACCCCGACCTTGTAGGTCTGGTGCTGGGGGAAGGCGAAGTTCGGTCCGGCGGCCTGGACCGGGGCGGTGTGCGCGACGGCGAGCGCCACGCATCCGGCCAGGGTACTGATTCCGGTCGCCAGGCTGAGCACACGCTGGGAGCGGCGCTTCACAAGCTCGTTCCTTTCTGCGGGGGGTGTGGGGACGTCAGCTGGTCTGCAGGGCGGTGTCGTCGGCCACGAAGTCCGTGGTCCCACCGCTGGTGTCCGTCTCCGAGCCGGTGAACTTCACCGTGACGCTCTGGCCGGCGTAGGCGGAGAGGTCGGCCGTGTGCTGGGTGTAGCCCGAGTTCGCGTCGAGGTTGGAGAACGAGCCGACCGTGGCCAGGACGGTCCCCGAGGAGTTCAGGACCTGCACGGTGAACGTGTCCGGCTTGGCTGTCGTCGTGCTCTCCGTGGTGTCGATGTGCAGCCAGTACGTCAGCGACGCGCTGCATCCGGTCGGGATGGTGACCGTCTGCGCCGCGGTGTCGGTGTCCTTGCTGCCGTTGCCGTTGAACCAGGCGATCCACGAACCGGAGTGGGCCGGCTCGGCCGATGTCGCCTTGGTGATCGGCGTGTATCCGAGCGTGGAGGTCTGGGTCCAGGAGACGGCGCCGGATTCGAAGCCCGGGTTCGCGAGCAGTTGCGCCGGGGTGCAGCCGCCCCCGCCGGACGCGGTGACTGTCAGCGAGTAGCTCGCGGTGTGGGTGGCGGATGGGGCGGTACCGGTGATGGTGATCGGGTACGTGCCTGCCGGGGTGGCCGCCGCGGTCGAGATCGTCAGCGTCGAGGACCCGCCGGCGGTGACCGAGGCCGGGCTGAACGTCGCGGTGGCGCCGGTCGGCAGGCCGGAGGCGGTGAGCGCGACCGATTCGGCGGTCCCGCTGACCAGCGAGGTGGACACGGTCGCGGTGGTCGAAGAACCCTGCGTCACGCTGCCGGAGGCCGGCGAGTCGGTGAGCGAGAAGTCGTTCGGGGCGCCGGTCCCGGTGCCCGCGACCACGTCGGTCTTCGCCGCGTTCCAGCCGTACAGGCTCACGACTGGCGTCGCGCCCTTCAGGTCGGCGGACTTGAAGGTGGCGGTGAGAGTCTCGGACTCCCCCGGCCACAGCGTGACGTCGTTGTCGCTCCAGACCGCCGAGGTCACCTCGTTGTCGCCGGACAGCTCGGAGCCGGAGGCGGTCCCGCGCCGCAGGTCCGCGCGGAGCAGGAAGCCGACGGTCGGGGTCGTGGACTTGTTGGTGACGGTGACGGTGACCAGGCTGTCCGCGCCGTTCGGGCCGGACTGGCTGGTGGTCGAGGCGGTCGCGGAGACGGCTGCGGCGGGCAGGTTCTGCAGGGCGCTGAGGTTCGCGTAGGAGCTCATCGTGGCCTGCGGGTTGCCGCCGCCGGAGGGGATGGTCGAGCCCCAGTTCACCGCGTCCGGAGTGGTGGAGTCCCAGTAGACGTTGCGGTCGACCACGGTGCCGTTCTGCTTCACCAGCAGTTCGACGAAGTAGACGGTTCCGGAGCCGCTGGGCAGCTTCGGCGTCAGCACCTTGTTCTGCACCTTCTGCGAGGCCAGGGACAGCGAACCCGAGGTCTGGTCGTCGAGCAGGGAGCCCGCGGTGTTGTAGACCTTTGATTCGACGGTCACGCCGGACTGCGGCTGGCCGGACAGGTTGTCGACGGTCACGGTGTGGTTGTCGAGGGTGTAGAGCGCGTGCAGCGACCGGTTCGCCTCCTGGGCCCCGAAGTAGGCGCCGGCCTGGTCGTAGTCATTGTTGTAGAGCGACCACAGCAGCGTCGGCCAGCCCTTGTTCATCTGCCAGTAGATGGTGCCGGTGGAGGGCTGCGTGGAGTTGGTGGAGTGCGCGATGAAGGCCTCGAACTGCGCGCGGGTGTCCTCGTAGTTCTGGGCCTGCGCCTCCTGGATGTACTGCGCCAGGCTCGACCAGGATCCGTAGCGCTTGGAGACGGCCTGGTCCAGGTTGTAGAGCGTGCCGAAGGCGTAGCCGCTGTGGCTCGTGCCCTCGTAGTTGTTGTGGTACTGGTTGGCGCCGGTGTTCTGCCACAGCGCCGACTGGTCGGAGGCGGACAGGAAGCGGTTGATGGAGTCCATCGTCGGGACGGTGTTGCCGGCGCTCTGTTCGGAGTCGAAGCCCCAGGCGCCGCCCGCGTTGGTCAGGGTGGAGTCGCCGGAGGGGTAGTGCGAGGTGTCGTACCAGTAGTTCGACGGGACCCAGTCGTAGGGGCCTTCCTTCTCCCCCGACACTCCGAGCTGGGAGCTGGAGTTGTACTCGGCGGAGGAGATGAACGGCCCGGGGTAGTCGGCCGCGGCGAAGCCGTTCAGGGCCTGGGATTCCTGGGTGCTGCTCGGGGCGTTGTCGCTCCACTGGAAGCTGAAGATGCTCGGGTGGTTGCGCCAGAGCGCGCCCTGGGTCGCCGCGGTGTTCTGGTAATTCGTCCCGGCCGAACCGCTGTTCTCCCACTCGTCGCAGCACTGGTAGCCGACGTTGATCAGGATCCCGGCGGCGTCCATCTGCTGGTAGAAGTCCGGCGGCATGAAGTGGCCTTCGAGCCGGATCGCGTTCAGGCCCATGGACTTCATCAGGGCGATCTGCTGTGCGGTGTCCGCGGGGTCGTAGCGCAGGAACAGGTCCGGGTCCCAGCCGCCGCCGCGGATCACCAGGGTCTGGCCGTTGACGCCGAACTGGCGGACCCCGGAGGACGCGGCGCTGCCGGCCCCGACCAGGTTCGAGGTGACGGTGCGGATGCCGAAGGTCTCAGAGGTCGTGTTCAGGACGGTCGAGCTCTGCGCGACGGAGGTGGCCAGGGTGTAGAGCGGCTGCGCTCCCATCTGGTACGGCCACCAGATCTGCGGCGAGGACAGGTTCAGGGCCGGGTAGCTCGACGGCGTGAACGTGACGGTCGAGGTGGCGTTGGCGGCGACGGTGACGTTCTGGGTCACCGAGACCGGCGTGCCGCCGCCGGGCGGGGTGACGGTCGCGGTGACCGCGCCGGTCTGCGAGGAGCCGGTGGCGTTGATCACCGAGGCCTTCACGGTCAGCGCACTGCTGGACAGGTCGGCGGCGGTGTTCTGGTCGACGTGGGCGTTGTCGACGATCAGCGGGCCGCCGGACTCCAGCTGGACCGGGAACTGGATGCCGGTGTTGTTGTCCGGCGGGATCTGGCTCCAGTCGACGTTGTCCAGCGTCAGCATCGAGTTGGGGTTGTTCGGGTGCATCTCGACGGCCAGCGAGTTGGTGCCGGAGACCAGCTTGGAGGTGATGTCGAAGACGTTCTTGACGTAGTCGCCGGTGACGGTGGAGGCCGAGGCGACCTGCGTGCCGTTGACCCAGACGTCGGCCGAGCCGACGACACCGTTCAGGACCAGCCGCGCGGCCTGACCGCTCGGGGGTGCGGTGAAGTCGGTGCGGTACCACCACGGGACCGAGAACTGCGCGATGGTGTCGGGGCCGACCTTGGTCATCTGGCCGAAGCAGCTTTTCATGTTGCCGGAGAAGTAGACGTTCGGGCAGGTACCGTTCTGGAGCAGGGCGTTGATCTCGGTGCCCGGGGCCCCGCCGCCGTCGTTGGCGACGGTGAGCCAGCCGGACGTGGAGAAGCCCGGCGTCGATATCTGGCCGCCGCCCTGGGTGGCGGTCGAGCTGGTGACGACCTTCCAGCCGGTGGTCGCGCCCAGGTTCTGGACCGCTGACGAGCCGGTCGCGGGGTTGACGGCGGCCGCGGCGGCGGCTGTGGCGGCGGCGTCGGCCGCTTGTCCGGGGGCGGATGCGGCCAGACGGGCGCTCAACCCGTTTTGAGGACTGTTGCCGGCCGTCGCGATCTGGACGGTGCCGGCGAGGACCGCGCAGACGAGTGCGGCGGCCCCGAACGCTCGGGTCGCGGGACGGCGTGTGCGGGTCGTGTCAATGGATCTCATGTCCGGCTCCTCGTGGGCTTGGCGGACGACGCAGAGGTGACACAGGGTGCGACGGTGCTTGGAGCGGTGCGCGATGGAATTAGGAAAGCTTCCTAACGAGATCGGGGCGTACGCTACTCACCCCGCGAGCGGGTCGTCAAGAGTCTGTGAAAGGTCCTTAACCAGGACCGGCGCACCTTGCGATCACGTCAGGGTTTCCATACAGTCTCGCGTAAGGAAATCCTGACATCGAAGGAGCACCTGATGGGCTGGCTCTACGAAGGCGTCCCCGACGAAGAGCACGAGGGCCACGCGGTCGGGGTGCTCGCCAACGGCGTGATCCCGACGTACGGCTCGGGCGGCCGATGGTCCGAGATGGAGTTCCGGGACGGCTGGTGGTCACCGGGCAGCGGCGCGGACGCGCCGGGCGCCGAGCCGGCGTGGCTGGTCCCGGCATGCGTGTGCGGATGGCGCGGCGATCGCGTCGCCTACGACCCGCGGGCCGAGGAGGCCGCGCGGGCGCTGTGGGACGCGCACATGGACGACGTCACCGTGTACTTCCTGTCGGTCGCCAAGGCCGCCGAGGGGCTGGTCGGCGTGCTGGAGAAGGCACGGAAGGACGGCGAGTACGACGCCCGGCCGCTGGCGGTGGTCAAGGCCCTGCGGGTGACGCAGACGCGGATCGGCACGGAGATCGCGGCGGCGGTGGGGGCGGCTCGCGCGCAGGAGCTGAGCTGGGAGCTCATCGGGGACGCGCTGGGGGTCACGCGGCAGACCGCGCATGAGCGGTATCGGGAGGTGCCGGCCGTGGCGGCGGAGGAGCGGGAGTTGGAGGCAGAACTCTCGCAGAAGTAGCACCACCGGTTCCTCAGAGCCCGAGCACCTTCGCCTTCGCCGCCGCGAAAAAGCGGCATCAAGCTCCGGATCGGCGCCCCCGCGCCGATCCGGAGCTCTTCGTTTCCTGATCAGCCGTTCTGCTGGTTCAGTGCCGGCACGGAACCGGAGTCCGGTCCCCCGGTCTGGCTCAGCTGACCATTACCGGTCCCGGTCACGGCGCCGTTCGGCGGACCGGCCGGCAGGCTCACGCACGTCGGCACGGGGCGGTCGGTCAGCACCGAGGCGACCTGACTCTTGCCGCCGTCGAAGCTGAACACGACCAGCATCGTGTCGTTCTTCGGAAGGCCCCGGCCCTGGACCGTGACCGAGCTGAGGCCGCCGGGGCCGACCCGCACGCCGAGCGTCGTCTTGCCGGCGTTCTGGTTCGGGGCGGCGAAGGTGCTGATCGACGGGCAGCCCGGCGTGGCCTTGATCACCGCCACGCTGGCGCCGAGCTGGTGGAGCTTGGCGTTCGCGCCGGCGATGCCCCCGGCGTCGTCGACGGAGACCGTCACGGTCCCGTCGTGGTTGTCCGTCACGGCGTAGGCCGCGGCGGTGCTGCCGAAGACGCCGAAGCCGACGGCCGCGGCGCCGGCCGCCGCGACGGTGCCGACGCCGGCCCAGGCCGGGCGGGCGTAGCGGCGGCGCGGGGCAGAGGCCGGGGCCTGCGCGGCGGCGGCCGCGGCGGCCGAGGTCAGCTCGGCTCCGTGCTCGGCCATCAGGTCCTCGAAGAGGTGGTCGGCGAAGTTGGTCATGGTGTCACTCCGGGTTCCGGGCGCGTGGCGTGCGCCCTGCGTAGACGGGTTCGGGCGCGCATGAGCCGCATGCGGAGCGCGCCCGCGGAGATGCCGAGTACCTGCGCCGCCTCCTTGGCCTTCAGGCCCGCGATGTCGACCAGTTCGACGGCCTGGCGGTCCAGGTCCGGCAGCCGGGTCAGCTCGCTGACCAGGGCCCGGCCCTCGCGCTCGGCGTCGATGCGGTCGAGGAGTTCTTCGACGTGGTCCGCCGCCAGGTCGCGGCGGCCCGCCAGCCGGACCGCGCGCTCGCGGTGCCGGGCGTCGGATTCGCAGTGCCTGGCGAAGATTCGGCGGGCTATGCCGAACAGCCAGGCGCGCGCGGTTCCGCGGCGGGGGTCGAAGGTGGTGTAGGAGGTGATCGCCTCGACGAAGGTGTCCGCGGTCAGGTCGGCGACCGTCTGCGGATCGGTGGTGCGTCGGGCGAAGTAGGCGGTGACCGCGTCGATGTTGGCGCGGTACACGTGCTCGAAACCGGCGGCGGGGTCGTGGTCCGGGGCGGGCCGCCGGGGGCGTCCCGGATGCGGTCGCTCCGATCGCGGCTGATTTCGAGGGCGCTGTGGTCGCTGCGTCGTCGTCTCGCTCACACCTGTAGTTGCCGTCTGCGCCGGATTCTGTCACACGCCCTGCCGGACTCCCGGCCGCGCGGGCCGGTTCACACGTCCGGCGCTGGCGACGTTTGCGCAGGCCCCGGCGTGCGCAAACCCCCGGGTGACCGTTGCCCCCGACTCAGCGAGGTCACCGTTGAAGCAGCGTGCGAACAAGGGTGCGGCCGCCGCCGCGGTGTGCGCGATCCTGCTGGCCGCCGCCGGCTGCGGATCGTCGAAGGCGAAGTCCTCGGACTCCTCGCCGGCTGCGGCGTCGTCGAGTTCGTCGGCGTCGGCGGCGGGGTCTTCGGCGTCGTCCGCGTCGGCGTCCGGCTCGCCGGGCGGGCAGACCTCGGACCAGCTGCAGTCGGACTACGAGACCGTGGTGAGCAACGTGCTGCCCTCGGTGGTGCAGATCAGCACCGACAGCGGACTCGGCTCCGGCGTGGTCTACGACAGCAAGGGCGACATCGTCACCAACGCGCACGTCGTCGGGCGCGCCACCAGCTTCACGGTGACCCAGCCCACCGGCGGCCAGCCGCTGACCGCCTCGCTGGTCGGCAGCTACCCGGCCGGTGACCTGGCGGTGATCCGGGTGGGCAACGGCGGCGGCGGGCTGAAGCCGGCGAAGTTCGGCGACTCCACCAAGCTGCGGGTCGGGCAGATCGTGCTGGCGATGGGCAGCCCGCTGGGGCTGACCGGCACGGTGACCCAGGGCATCGTCTCGGCGCTGGGCCGCACCGTCACCTCCAACGACGCCTCCGGCGGCGGCGCCGCGATCACCGTCGGCGACGCCATCCAGACCTCGGCGGCGATCAACAACGGCAACAGCGGCGGCGCGCTGGTGGACCTGTCGAGCGAGGTCGTCGGCATCCCCTCGGCCGCGGCGCTCAACCCCGAACTCGGCAACAGCGCCGCACCCGGCATCGGCTTCGCGATCCCCACCGCGACCGCGACCCGGATCGCCGACCAGCTGATCGCCTCCGGCAAGGTGACCGACTCCGGGCGCGCCGCGCTCGGGGTGAAGGTGATCGGGGTGGTGGACAACACCGGGTCGCCGGCCGGGGTGGGGATCGCGCAGCTGGAGACGAACAGCGCCGCCGGGGCCGCCGGGCTGAAGGTCGGCGACGTGATCACCGCGGTGAACGGCACGCCGACGCCGGATCCGACGACGCTGTCCCAGGTGCTGGTGACGCTGAAGCCGGGGCAGCAGGTGAAGGTGGACTACACGGCGTCGGACGGGTCGAAGAAGACTGCGACGGTCACGCTGGGGACGTTGAACGGCTGATTCGGGCGGGTGGGTTCGGGCGGTCGGCCTTCAGACAGTCAGCCTTCAGACGGTCAGCCTTCAGACGGTCCACGGCGGGACGATGCCGTCGCCCTCGCGCGGCAGCGTCCACGCCCGGCCGCCGGCCGGAGCGGTCACGATCGCGCTGAAGCCGCTCGCGGGATCCGCGGCGACGGAGCGCTCGGCGTCGGCCGGCACCACGATGGTGTCGCCGGCGGCCACCGCGAACGACTCCCCCGCCAGCTCCACCGTGGCGGCGCCGTCGGTGAAGACCCAGATCTGCTCGACGTCGATCACGTGCCGCGGCCCGGACGGCGCCCCGGCGACGACGTCCACGCGCCAAACCGGCCGGTCGGCGGTGCCCAGGGTGGGCGAGGCGAGGGTGGTCATGGTGGCCGCCGGGGTCTGGCTGCGGCGGGTCTCGGCGGTGCGGATGACGGACATGGTCGGCTCCTGCGGGTAGAATCGACAACGGTGTTGTCCTTAATAGACAATGAGGTTGTCGATCGTGTCAAGCGCGTTGCCCCCGCGAGGCTCCGACCTGCCGTTGCTGCTGCTGCTCGGATTCCGGGCACTCATCGACGACGTACACGCCGAACTCGCCGAGGCCGGCCACCCCGCATTCCGGCCGCTGCACGGCATCACGTTCAAGGCCATCGGCGACGGCGTCACCGCCTCCGAACTCGGACGCCGGCTCGGCGTGTCGAAGCAGGCCGCGGGCAAGACCATCGAAGGCCTCGAACGCGAGGGGTACGTGGAGCGAGTCGCCGACCCGGCGGACGCACGCAGCAAGATCATCCAACTGACGGCGCGCGGCACGGAGGTACAACAGCGGGCGTTCGAGGTGATGGCCCGGCTGCGGGCACGCTGGGCCGAGCAACTCGGCGAGGAGCAGATGGTCGCGATCGAGGAAGGGCTGCGCGCGATGACGGCCGACCGGGAGACACGCTTCGACATCCCGGGGTGGTTCAACGGCTAGAAGGCCGATCATCAGCCTTATGCCGCCGCCGGCCGATCGAGGCCGTGTCGGTCCTGGACCCAGGGCGGGCGGAGGTCTCGACTGTGATCATGAGACATCGCCTTCTCACCGGCCTCACCACAGCTCCCTTGACCCTCGTCGCGCTGCACGCCGGCCCCGCGAACGCGGCATCCGAGGCGCGCGTGACCACCCATTCGGTGCCACTCGCCGCCGAAGCGAGCCAGCCGGGAAAGCAGGCCGCTGATTCGGTGGGGCCGCTCGCTGCAGGCTTGGTGGCGGCGGCGAGTGCGGCGTTCGCGGGGACGGCGATGATGCGGCGGCGGAAGGGGTGAGGGGCTGACGCTGGTGCGAAGGCGGTCGGGCAGCCGGGGAAATGCCAGCACAGCAAGCAGTGTGCAGCGGCTGGGCAGCAACGCGAGTGCCAGGGCAACAAGCTGGCTGCGCGACATGCGACAGCCGGGGCGCAAGCGCGGCACAACAAGCTCGCCTTCGCAGTACGCGGCGGCCGGACAGCCGGGGAAGTGCTGGCGGCGCGACAGGGCTGGCTTTGCGAGATGCGGCGGCCGGGCAGCAGCACCAGCGCAACAAGCAGCGCGTGCCGGTCGGGCGGCCGCAGAAGTGCCAGCGCAGCGAGCAGTGCGCGGCGCCCGGGCAGCAGCGCGAGTGCCAGGGCAGCAAGCTGGCTTTGCGACATGCGACAGCCGGGGCGCAAGCGCGGCACAACAAGCTCGCCTTCGCAGTACGCGGCGGCCGGACAGCCGGGGAAGTACTGGCGGCGCGACAGGGCTGGCTTCGCGAGATGCGGCGGCCGGGCAACAGCACCAGCGCAGCAAGCAGCGCGTGCCGGTCGGGCAGCCGCAGAAGTGCCAGCGCAGCAAGCTAGTTCCGCGAGATATGCGGCGGCCGGATAGACGCACCACGCAACAAGTTATGCGCGCGGCGAGCAGCAGCAGTACCGGCGCAGCGGGCTGGCCTCCGCGACAGCCTCGCCGAGCAGCGTTCGCACGAACCCGGCCGCGAGCGCGCCAGCCCCTATCCCTCCGGCGCCAGGTAGATCCGCACGCGCGCGGGCAGGCCGTCGGCGGCGATCCAGCCGCCGGTGTCGGTGCGGAGGAAGTGCCAGCCGGCTCGTTCGTAGAAGGTGACTGCGGCGGTGGCGTTCGCGTCTACTTCGAGGACTGCTTGGCGGCCTTCGTCGCGGGCGGCTTGGGCTGCGTGCGACAGCAGGGCTGAGGCGAGGCCGGTTCGGCGCGCGTCTGGTGTCACGAACAGGCGGCCCACCAGGGCTAGGTTTGGTGCCGGTTGGTTGATGGCGGCTGCGAATGGGGCGGTGGGCTGCGTGAGGGCGACGTGGCCCAGGATCGAGTCGCCGTCGGGTGCCACCCAGGCTCCGAGGAGGTGGTCCGGGGTCAGCCAGTGCTCGGGGTCGGTGGGCCAGTGGACCGGGTAGCCGTCCTTTTCGTGGACGCCGAACAGGGCTTTGGCGCAGGCTGGCAGGTCGTCGGGGTGGCGGGGGCGGATCTGTGGTGCGGGCATGGCGTTCAAGATAGCCAGTGCTGGACGCGTGGCTGCCGGTGCGGTCGGCGGGCGGCCCGTCCGAGCCCGTCGGGGCCGCCCGCCGCCGGGGCCGCGTGTCACGCCCCATTCGCTGACACGCGGCCGTCTTCCCCCGGTCTGGCCCAGGTCGGGGCGGCTGCCCCGGACCCGGTCGACCTCGGCGACGTAGAAGACCTCATCGTAGGTGCGCGCCGGGGCCCCGGTCGAGATGTCTGGCCGAATACGGCGGATCTCGTAGGACTGGGCGCCGGTCACGGCCTTCGTCGAGGGTGAGCAGCATCTCAGCTGTCGAGACGTTGACGCGTTGGGCCCCCTCTTGGATGACAGCACTCGAAGAAAAGCGCTTTAGTTCACGGTGAGGGTCTCACCGCGAAACTGATCGGTCAATGGCCGCGCCATGTTGTACGCTCTCCCGGCGCCCGCCTTTTGGGCGCTCGGGGTCAAGGTGATCTGTACTGTTTCAAAATCGGCGGGGATACACCATGTACGCAGAGCTGCCGTGCTCTGATCCGGACTGCCGGACCGTCGCCAGCGTGCCGTCGAGCCTGCTGCCGCTGCGGCTGCGGGTCGTCGTGCAGCCGGCCGGGGTGCCGCTGGGGGACGACGCGTTCACCGCGGACTTCCATCCGGACCTGATCGGAGCGGTCGTGGTGAAGGGGCGCCAGGACGAGCCGCTGGTGCTGACGCGGCACCTGGCCGCGACCTGGCAGGTGCCGGCGGAGCGGCTGTGGGAGGACGCGCTCGTCTCGCTGGGGATCGAGCCGCTGGATGTACAGCGCTTTACTCTGCCCGACGTGCCCGACCGCCGCACCGAGGCCTACTCGGTGACCGGCGTCGGCTGGCCGGGGGTGGCGCACATGTTCCGGCTGGAGCAGGCGCTGGGGTGGCGGCTGCCGCTCGGGGCGCTGGTGATGGTGACGGACGCCAACTCGTTCGTCGCGCTGCCGCTGGAGTCGAACGCGACGTTGGCCGGGGCGTCCGCGCTCTGGGACCTCAACGAGACGCTGCGCCGGCAGCGGACGGAACCGCTGCCGCCGCGGATGCTGTGGGTGCGCGGCTGGGCGGTGCACGACCTCGGCGCGGGCGTCGTCGAAGGGCAGTTCACGGCCGAGGTGCCGCGGGAGCTCCGCGCGGCGCTGGCACAGCTGAATTAGCGCAAGCCCACACTGCACCAGCACTGCACAAGCCGCGAGCCGCCTCACTCCACCCGCGCCAGCACCGCCGTCGCGACCAAAAGCGCCAGCGCCAGCCCGAGCGCCGCGCTGATGCTCTGGTGCAGCACCAGCAGCCCGCCGCACAGCGCGCCGGCGAAGATGCAGCCCAGCGACAGCAGCCGCCGCAGCGTCGGCTTGCCGAACGGGTCGGCGGCGATGCCGGTGACCGTCATCGTGAGCACCGTCGTGGTCAGGTCCGGGACGGCGAGCTTGCGGACCACCGCGTTCTGCACGCCGAAGCCGAAGGCCAGGATGGCGGTGAGCTGGACGTGCGTGGAGGTCTTGGCGTCGTCCTCCACGGCCGCGATCAGCAGCGCGACCGCGACGAACACCGCGTGCGCCGCCACCGCGTTGGCCAGCCGGTGGTGTTCGGCGTCGCCGGGGGTGCGGCGGGCCAGCCGGGTCTCGGTCCAGGCGCCGGCCGCGAAGCAGGCGATGGCCAGGCACGGGGCCCAGACCGTCAGGCCCTTGGCACCGGCCAGGGCGAAGCCGAGGAAGACCACGTTGCCGGTCATGTTGGCCACGAAGATGTGGTTCAGGGCCAGGTAGCTGACGGCGTCCACGACGCCGGTGACGAGCGTGGCGACGATCAGCGGGCCCGGGAGGACGCCGTGCTTGGCGGCCCCTCCGTCGTAGAGGCGGTCGGACAGGCTCAGCAGAGCGGCTTTCACGGAGGTGATTAGACCAGATGCCTGGCATCCCGGCCGCCGGTCCGGGACGTGTCCCGTTCACGCGGCGCCGGGGCGGGTATGGGTCGGAACGTGACGAAAGGAACAGACAGCTTCGCCTTCCCCTCCGGCGGGACCGTCGTCGAACTCGCTTCCAGCGCCGAATGTCCGCCCGAGATCCGCGAGCGGGCGCTGCGGGCGCTGGCCGCCCGGGCCCGCGACGCCCCGGACGCCCGGCTGCTGATGGAGGCCCTGGGCCTGGTGGCGACGCCGCCGCGGATCCGTCCGACGCGGCGCCGGGGCCGCTCTGTCATCCGTTCGGTCGGCAGCGGAGGTGACGGCACGGTACGGGAGTGATCCTGGGGGCCTGTGGCGCGTGCCCGCGCGCCGAGCCCGAAGAAGGAGGCCCGAGGCCAGATGAGCGACCAGCTGCCGCCGGCCCCTCCGCCCCCGCCGGAGGACCCCAACCAGCCGCCCTTTGGACAGCAGCCTCCGCCGTACGGGCAACAGCCTCCGTATGGCCAGCAGCCGCCTCCCTACGGCCAACCACAGCAGCCGTACGGCCATCCCTACGGCCAGCAGCAGGGCTATCCGCAGTACCCGCAGTATCCCGGCGGCGGGGATCCGTACGCCGGGCTGCAGCGTGAGCCGGAGGTCCAGCTGGACGTCCACGGCCTGCGTCCGCAGAAGCGCTGGACGGTGCTGATCCGCCTGATCCTGGCCATCCCGCAGCTGATCATCCTGTACTTCCTGCTGCTCGCCGGCTTCTTCGTGCTGATCGTGGGCTGGTTCGCGGCGCTGTTCACCGGCCGGCTGCCGGCCGGCATCCGGGACTTCCTGATCGGCATCCTGAAGTACCAGGTCCGGGTGCACGGCTACCTGTTCCTGCTCGTCGACGAGTACCCGCCGTTCGCGTTCTTCGAGGCGCCGGGCTACCCGATCCAGGTGGACATGCCGGAGGCGACGCGGCTGAACCCGGCCGCGGTGTTCTTCCGCATCATCCTCATGGTCCCGGGCTGGATCGTCACGTCCGTGGTCGGCGAGGGCGCGGCGGTCGTGTCGTTCTTCGTCTGGATCATCATGCTGTTCACCGGCGTCCAGCCCGAGGCCGCGTTCGGGGCGACGAGCGCCATGCTGCGGTTCGAGACGCGCTTCATGGCGTTCTCCGGGATGCTGACGCCGACGCAGCCGAAGGGCTTGTTCGGCGACGTGCCCGGCACTCCTGGCGAGGGCGACCGCCGGTCGCCGACGCGGCCGCTGTTCATGTCGAGCAACGCCCGGACGCTGATGATCGTGATGATCGTGATCGGGGTCATCGCCGTGATCTTCAACAGCGTGTGGAACTCCGACACCAGCAGCTCGAACAGCGGCAAGGCCCCGTACACCGTGTCGCAGCACCGGTAGTCGTTTCAGGGACGCATCCGCGTATAGAGCTCGCCGAGCAGACCGCCGACCAGGGCAGCCAGCGCGACGAGCTCTATAGCGCTGCCCGCCACACTCCCCCGATACCAGCCGCGCGTCCGTTGCGCCGCCGTCGAGACCGCGCGCCCGAGCAGCGCGACGACGACACACCCCGCGACCGCCACAAAGATCACCACCACGGCCACCTCCTCCTCTTCAAGGCTGGCGCACACCCCGCGCCCCGACCAGGAACACCCGCCGGAAGTTGCGCGGACGATTAGCCGCACGTCAGCCGGGCAGACTGCCGCTGTGGAGGAGGGGGACGGCCCCGCGGCCGGCTTCGCGGAGGCGATCCGCGCCTGGCGTCAGCGCCGAGGCTGGACGCAGGAGGAGCTGTCGCACGCCAGCGGCCTGAGCACGCGGGCCATCAGGAGCCTGGAACGCGGCCGGACGCAGCAGCCGCGCAGGTCGACGGTGCAGATGCTGGCTGACGCGCTGCAGGTGCCGCGGGCGCGGTTGATGGCGACGGTGCGGCGGGCGGTCGCCGAGGCGGAGACGGAACCGGACGAGGCGATCGACGCGATCGATGAAGCCGGCGGCATGCCTGCCGGCACCAGCGGTCTCGGCGGGGCGAGAGGATTCGGCGGAAGCGGCGGCGGGGCCGGAAGAATCGCTCGCGGCGGGCTCGGCGCGGGCACGGAAGTGTCCGGCAGCGGCGGCCTCGGCGGAGCCACAGTAGGCCGGGACCCGCGAATCGGCGGCGATGTGCCGCGAGAACTGCCGCCGGACCTGGCTGACCCGGAACTGGATGTCCGAGAAGTGGTGGCGGAACTGGTCGCCGGACCCACGCAGCCCTATCGAGCGGCGATCGTGCGAGTCGATGCGTCGGAAGCAGCGATCAGAGCGGCACACCACGCCTCAGCCAAGTTCCCCGACGGCCAGCTCTACGCGAGCCTCGCGGACCCCATCGAACCGGCCGCATTGCTTCGCAGGTTCCTGCGATCACTACAGGTCGACCGGCCCGCTGAGGCCACCAGCGACGAGCTCGCCGCCACCTTCCGCAGCACCCTGGCCGGCCGCCGCATCCTGGTGGTCCTGGTCGAAGCGCGGTCCGAAGCCCAGATCCGGCCCCTGATTCCGGCCGAGGCCCACTGCGCGCTGCTGGTGGCGTTCGGGCCCCGCCCGCAGGCGGGGCCCGAACCCGCCTAGTCCTCCGGCGGCACGAAGGTCGTGAACCGTCCGCCGAGGTAGCGGTACTCCGGGTCCTGCGGATCCGGCTCGCGGTCCTCGGCGGCCTCGACCTTCTCGGCGAACGCGTCCGAGTCGTCCTGCGGCTCGTACCCGAGGCGGCGCGCGGGTTCCAGGTCCCACCAGGCCGTCTTGTTCGCCGAGATCCCGTACACGATCTCGTAGCCGAGGTCCGGCGTGGTCGCCAGGGCGTCGAACAGGCGCGTGGCGTCGGCCGGGCTGAGCCAGGTGTCCAGCATCCGGCGGCTCCTGGGCTCCTCGAAGCACGAGCCGATGCGGACGCAGGCCACCTGCAGTCCGTGCCGGTCGTGGTAGAAGGACCCGATCGCCTCCCCGAACACCTTCGAGACGCCGTAATACGTGTCCGGCCTG
Source organism: Catenulispora sp. GAS73 (assembly GCF_041262085.1). NCBI lineage: Bacteria > Bacillati > Actinomycetota > Actinomycetes > Catenulisporales > Catenulisporaceae > Catenulispora > Catenulispora sp. GAS73. The sequence continues at coordinate 108,659 of NZ_JBGCCM010000014.1, read as the reverse complement.
GGCCGCACGTCCACGCCGATCGGCGCGTCCCGGAAGTCCGCGCGCTCGTAGTAGCCCACCGCGTGGTTGCTGCTCGCGGTCAGGATCCGGGGCACGCCGGCGCGCACCGCGGCGTCGAAGACCTGGTAGGTCCCGTCGATGTTGCTCTTCAGGATCCGGGCGAAGGTGTCCTCGACCGGGATCCCGGCCAGGTGCACCACCACGTCCACGTCGCGCATCGCCGCGTCCAGGGCCGCGGCGTCGCCGACGTCGCCGACCAGCCATTCAGTGGTGCCCGGCTCGTCCGGGGTGACCAGGTCGAACCCGCGGACCTGCCAGCCCGCCTCGGCCAGGCCGGCGCGCAGGAACGTGCCCACCCCGCCGGCCGCGCCGGTCATCAGTATCCTGCCGCGTTTCATCTCAGACATCTATGATCCCGCCCTCACGCCGCCGTGTCGATCCCGTGCTCGGTCAGTACCCGCCGCCCTTCCGTGACCAACTCCGCCAGGCGCTCCACGTGCTCCGGCGCGGCGTCGGTCAGCGGCGGGCGCACCGGGCCGGCGTCCAGGCCGTCCAGGCGCACACCCGCCTTCACCAGCGCCACGGCGTAGCCGGGGGCCTTGGCGCGCAGCTCGACCAGCGGCCGGTAGAAGCGGTCCAGGAGCGCGTTGACCAGGCCGGCGTCGCCGGCGCGGTAGCCGTGGTAGAAGGCCAGCGCGAGGTCGGGGACGAAGCAGAACACCGCCGAGGAGTAGTTCGGCACGCCGACGCCGGCGTAGGCGAGCTGCGACATCTCGGCGGTCGGCAGCCCGTTGAAGTAGTGCAGCTTGCCCTCGCCGTGCCGGTCGCGAACGGCCGAGACGATGCGCTGCATCAGGTCCAGATCGCCCTTGCCGTCCTTGAACCCCACGATGTTCGGGACCTCGGCGAGGTCGGCGACCACGTCCGGGGTGAAGGTCACGTTGTCCCGCTGATAAATGATCAGTTCCAGGTCGGTGCTCTCGGCGACCGCGGTGTAGTGGTCGCGCAGGCCGGCCGCGCCCCCGGCGACCAGGTACGGCGGCATCACCAGCAGGCCGTCGGCGCCGGCCTCCTTGGCCGCGGAGGTGAAGGACGCGGCCAGCGCCGCCCCGTACCCGACCCCGGCCACCACCGGCACCCGGCCCGCCGCGACCTCGGCGGCGGCCCGGACGCACTCGGCGAACTCGTCCACGTCCAGCGAGTGGAACTCGCCGGTCCCGCAGCACGCGAACACCGCCGCCGGCCCGGGCCGGTCGGGGGCGTCCAGGAACGCCAGCCGCGAGCGCAGATGCTCGCGGTAGACGTCCAGGTCGACACGGCCGGGCTTGTCGCCGGCCGCGCGTGTGAAGGGGGTGACGGGGAAGAACAGCAAGCCGTCCAGCCGGTCCACGAGTGATTGCATCAGTACCCTTATCCCTTGAGCGATCCGCTGAGCAGGCCGCGTTCGAACAGTCTCTGCAAGGCCAGATAGACCAGCACGCCGGGCACCGCGAGGATCAGCACGGCGGCCAGCCGCACCCCCTCGCCCTGTTCCTGCGACGCCTGCAGGCTGGTGACGACGACGGTCAGGGTGTCCATCTTCGGAGTCTGCGACACCAGCAGGGGCAGCAGGTACTGGTCCCAGATCATCAGGAACCCGAACACCGCGCACGTGCCCAGCGCCGGGCGGCACACCGGCAGCACGATGCGCCAGAAGATGCGGAAGTCGCCGGCGCCGTCGATCCGCGCGGCCTCTTCCAGCTCCAGCGGGACCCGCTTCATGAAGCCGGTCAGCACGTACACCGGAAGCGCCCAGCCGACCAGCGGCAGGATCAGGCCGCCGTAGGAGTTGACCAGCGTACCGCCGGTGAACGGCTGGTGGATCTTGCCGAGCACCTGGAACAGCGGCACCGCGATCACCTCCTCGGGCATCATCATGGTGGCCAGGACGGCCAGCATGACCAGCCCGGCGCCCTTGAACCGCTTGCGGGCCAGCGCGTAGGCCGCCAGCGCGGACACCGTCAGCTGCAGAGTCAACCCTACGGCCACCACGATCAAGGAGTTGAGCAGGCCGCGCGCGACACCCAGGTGCCAGGCCTGGGAGATGTTGGCGCCGGTGAGGCCGTGCGGGACGTTCATCAGCGCGCCGAGCTTGGCCTGCTGCTTGGAGAAGGCGGTCGCCACGACCGTCCACAGCGGGTAGACGAACACGAAGGCGACCAGCGCGTAGAGCAGCCAGACACCGGCTCTGGTACGGATCCTCATATGTCCTTGCGCCTCCGCCACAGCAGCATCAGGCACGTCAGCAGCATCGTCACCACGAGAAGCGCCGTCCCGATGGCGGCGGCGTAACCGGTGTCGTTGTTCTGGCTGAACTGCCGGTAGAGAAAGGTGACCACGGACTCCGACGACCCGGCCGGCCCGCCGTTGGTCGCGACCCAGATCTCGGTGAAGACCCGCAGGCCCCTGATGATCCCGAGCACCAGCACGATGGTGGTGATCGGGCGCAGCGAGGGCAGCGTCACGAAGCGCAGCCGCTGCCACCAGTTCGCGCCGTCGAGGTGGCAGGCCTCGTACATCTCGCGGTCCACCGAGGCCAAACCGGCGACAAAAATCACCATGTCGTACGGAGCGTTCTTCCAAATCTGCATCAGGATCACCGACGCCAGCGCCGAGTGCGGGCTGCTGAAGAACGGCTCCGGCCCGATGCCGACCTTGCCCAGCAGCGAGTTCACCGAGCCGTAGGGCGAGGGGTAGAGCAGCGTCGTCCACAGCTCGGCGGCGGCGACCATGGCGATCACGGTCGGCAGGAACACCGCGGTCCGCAGGATCCTGATGTGCCGGGCCGGCCCCTGCAGCAGCACCGCCAGCCAGAAGCCGACGAGGATCGAGCCGGAGACCGCGAACACCGCGTCGAAGAGCGTGTGCACGACCGCGGAGCGCAGATCCGGGTCGGAGAACAGCTTGGAGTAGTTCGCGGTGCCGACGTACTGGTTGCCGAGGTAGGGCCGGACGTGGAAAAAGCTGAGGTAGACGCCCCAGATCGTCGGCCACACCTTGAACACGCCGATGAACGCCAGCAACGGCGCCAGGTACAGCCACGGCCCCAGGCGCCGCCAGAACGGTTTCGCGGGGGGACCGCCGGTACGGCGGCGGCCGGACAGCACGCTGTCCGCCGCCACCGTGCTCTGAGTCTCGGCCGTCATCCGACGCCCTGCTGCTTCAGGAGCGAGGCGACGTCGGAGTTCATGGAGTCCAGACCGGTCTGCACGCTCCCGCAGGAGGACAGCAGCTTGTTCAGGTCGTCGGACATCTTCTGCCGCAGCTGCGTCCAGTTCGGCGCGTTGTCGTACTCGTAGTGGCCGGAGGTCGTGTAGACCTGCTGGGCCAACTGCCAGCGCGGGTCGTCGCCGTGCACCACGGCCGCGTCGACCGACTTGTTCACCGGCAGCCGGACGACGGTGGCGGTCTTGCTCGCGGTCATGCCGATCTTCTGGGCGTCGGGCGTGACCATGAACTCTTCGAGCTTGGTCACCTCGTCCTGCTTGCTGTCGGCCATCGTGAAGATGTCGGTGCCCTCGGCCAGGGTCCCGGCGGTGCCGTCGGGACCGGTCGGCGGGGCGACCACGATGTACTTGCCCTTGACCGCGGTCGCGTCCATCGTGGCGTAGGCGTAGGGGCCGGTGAGGTACATGCCGGCCACACCGGTCTGGAACGCCTTGTTGGCCGCGGTGGTGTCGTCGCCGAGCGCCGAGGGCTGCACGTCCTTGTTCTTGCAGACCTGGTCTTCCAGGAACTGCGCCGAGGACACGGACTGCGGGGTGTTCAGGGTCGCTGTGAACTTGCCGCCGCTCTGCTTGAGGTAGTCGCCGCCGGCGGAGTACAGGAAGGACGACCAGAACCACGAGGTGTAGCCGCGGGACGTCGAGCCGGGGACGGCCAGGCCGTAGGTGTCGTTCTTGCCGTCGCCGTCCGGGTCCCCGGTGGTGAAGGCCTGCGCGACCTTGGCCAGGTCGTCCCAGGTCTTCGGCGGCTGCAGGCCGAGCTTGTCCAGCCAGTCCTTGCGGATCAGCAGCACGTTCGCCTGCGCCGAGAACGGCACGGCGTAGGTCTGCCCCTTGAGGTCCGTAGCCGAGGCCCACGCCTGGTCGGTGAGCTGGTCGGCGCCGGTGAACTTGGTCTTGTCGATCGGCAGGACGATGCCCTGCGAGACGAAGTTGCCCATCTGCGCCGCGTCGTCGATGACGACGTCGGGGAGCTGGCGCGCGGAGGCCGCAGCGGTCAGCGCGGTCTCGAAGTCGGTGAGCGTCGCCTTGCCGATGGAGACCTTGATGCCGGTCTGCGCGGTGAACGCGTCGAAGATCTTCTGGTACGCCTTCGACGAGTCGCCGGACGCGCGGACCCAGACGTTGAGCGTGCCGGTGGCGGCGGCGTTCTTCGACGTGCCCGCACCGGAGGAGCTGCTGGAGCCGCCGCACGCGGCGCCGGATATCGCAACGCCGGCTGCTACGAGCACGGCGCACAGGGATCTCGCTGTTCGGGGTGTCACGGTTCGCATGGGGCCCTCGGCTTCGACGGGGATTCATGGATGTGAACGAAAGACATGGAGGTGAATGTGCTCAGATGCTGGAAACGTAGTGGCGAACGTCCGAGTGGTCAAGAGGAGCCCGAAGGGCAAGCGGAAGGGGGCTCCCGACGGAGCCCCCCCCGGTTGGTGGGCGATCAGTGGGCGGTCAGCTGTTGGGCGCGCCCGAGACGGTGTAGGCGTCCCAGTCGTAGAGGAAGCCCTTGGCGTTGGGACCGTCTGTGGACGGGTTCCCGTGGTCGTCCACCAGGATGTCGCTCTGGTTCAGCGCATGGCTGATGTAGCCGTGGTCGAGCTTGTACTTCAGGTCCAGCGTGCCGATGTGGTACTGCGCCTCGGTGCCGGCGGCGGAGAGGTTGAAGTCGCCGAGCACCTCCATCGCGACCCGGGAGCCGGTGACGTTCATCCAGCCCTCGAACGTGTACAACGCCGAGCTGCGCAGACCCTGGGAGTCGGTGCTGTTGAACTCGTGGCCCATGCAGCACTGGCCGTCGTAGGGGCTGGTGGTGTTGTCGGCGATGTGCGCCGGGCTCACCGTGCTCTGCGCGGTCTTGTCGAACGTGTTCCCGGCGATGGTGCTCCAGATCCCCATCAGGTCGCTGGAGTGGTGGCCGGAGTAGACGAACGGCCGCGCGATCGCCGAGTTCCCACCGCTGCCGACCGCCGCGAAGCACTGACCGGCGTTGGTCAGGCCGGCGGCGTTCAGCTGCGAGGTGAACGTCGCGTCGTTGAACGCGCTGAGCATGCCGTCCCAGGTCGAGGCGCCGAAGAACTGGATCGCCGCGATCTCGGTGTCGACGCCGCCGTCCCGGTAGTTCGGGTTGTTGGTCTTCGAGAAGTTCCCGAAGCCGCAGATCCCGGACGAGAAGCTGTTGGCGTCGTTGTAGGTGTAGTTGCTGCCGTAGCCCATGGCCGCTTCCAGCAGCGTGACCTTGTTCTGTTCGGCGGAGGACAACTGGCTCCACGCCGAGCTGTCGTTCTTGAGCAACAGCAAGGCCTGTGCCACCGGCGCCTGGCCCCACATCTCCAGGCCGCCGTCCGCGTCCGGCTCGCGGCCGCCCGCTATCAGGCTCCTGATTTGTGTCAGCAGCGCGCTCCGGACACTGGTTCCACTAGTTGCCGCAGAACCAGGGGCGACCTTGTCGACCAGGGCCAGGTAGTAGAGCACCTTCGCCTGGGCGATGTTGGCCGGGTTGGTACCGGGACGCGGGACCGACGAGGTCGGCGCGGCCCAGGTGAACGGCGCGGCGGCGACCGCACTGTCGATCAGCGACTGCGTGAACGGGTTCGGTCCGCCGCCGCCGGAGGTGCTGCCGGTGACCGGGGCGCTCGGCGCGGAAGCGTTGCCCGCGCTGTCGATAGCCTCAACCGTGTAGGTGTGCGTGCTGCCGGCTGCCAGACCACTGATGGTCGCGGACGCCGTGGTCGGCGAGGCCACCACCGTGGAGCCCTCCAGAACCCGGTACGAAGCAGCGGGATCGCCGTTGTTCGCCTCGGTCCAGGACAGGCTGATGCTGGAGGACGTGGTGCCGGTGACCGTCAGGCCGGTCGGCGTGGCCGGCGTGGTCGGACCGCCGGAGCCGGTGGTCGCGGTGACCGGCGCGCTGGCCGCTGAGCCGTTGCCGGAGGCGTCCACCGCGGTCACCGTGTAGGTGTGCGTGCTCCCGGCCGCCAGCCCCGAGATGGTGGCGCTGGTGGTCGGAACGGTCGCGACCGGGACGCCGCCCTCGGACACGGTGTACGAGGCGGCCGGATCGGTGTTGTCAGTCTCGGTCCACGACAAGCTGATGCTGGACGTCGTGGTGCCGGTGACGGTCAGGCCGGTCGGCGTCGCCGGGGTCGGCTGCCCCGACAGGGCGTAGGCCGCGACGTTGGCCGGCGCGATGTAGCCGCCGGAGCCGTAGTCGCCGCTGAACTGGAACTGCAGGCTGGCACCGGCCGCGAGGGTCGCGTCGGCGCTGGTGTTGGAGAGCGTGTAGTGGTTCGCGCTGGCGGCGTAGGTGGCGCCCGCCGAGCTCTCGATGTTCTCGCTCTTGTCCAGATCGAACTGCACGTCCCAGCCGGTGACCGCGGAACCGGAGGTGTTGGTGAGCGTCGCGGTGTCGGTGTAGCCGCTCCCCCAGTCCTTGGTCTTCTTGACGGTGACGGTCAGCCCGCTGCCTCCACCGCCTGTCGTGCTGCCGGTGGCCGCGGCGCTGTGTGCGGACTCGTTGCCCGCAGCGTCGACGGCCGTGACGGTGTAGGAGTGCGTGCTGCCCGCGGCCAGACCTGTGACGGTGGCGTTGGTCGCCGTCGAAGTGGCGACGCGGCTGGTGCCCTCGTAGACGTTGTACGAGGCCGCCGCGTCCGAGTTGTTCGTCTCGGTCCAGTTCAGGCTGATGCTGGACGAGGTCGCACTGGCCACGACCACGTGCTGCGGAACAGCCGGAACGGTGCTGGGATTGGACGTGGTGCCGGTCGCCGACGCGCTCGGCGCCGAGGCGTTGCCCGCCGCGTCGAGGGCTTCGACGGTGTACGTGTGCGTACTCCCGGCGGTCAGACCGCCGACGGTGGCACTGGTACCGGTCGCGGTGGCGACCACGGTGGAGCCTTCGAGGACCTGGTACGACGCGGCCGGGTCCGCGTTGTTCGTCTCGGTCCAGGACAGGCTGATGCTGGAGCTCGTGGTCCCGCTGACCGCGAGGTTCGCCGGCGTCGCGGGGGTGTTGGCCGAGCTCGGCGTCGTCGCCGTCGCCGCGGTGCTGTGCGCGGATTCCACGCCGGAGCCGTCGACGGCGGTGACCGTGTAGGTGTGGGTGCTGCCCGCGGCCAGGCCGGTGATCGTGGCGCCGGTACCGCTGACCGTCGCGACCTTCGTCGAGCCCTCGTAGACGTTGTACGAGGCCGCGGCGTCGGAGTTGTTCGTCTCGGTCCAGTTCAGCGCGATGCTGGAGCTGGACGCCGCCGAGGCGCTCAGCGCGGTCGGGGTGGCCGGCCCGGTGGACGTGGGGGTCTGCGGACCGTCGGTGGCCAGGCTGAAGTCGGCGAACTCGGCGTTCTCGGTCTTCTTCGGGCTGTAGCTCAGGTCGTGCCCGCCGTGGAAGGTGGAGAAGAACACGCCGGAGTGCGCCCCGGGCATCGGCTCGGTGACCTGGCAGACGTTCTTGCCGTCGCTCCAGATGGTGATGGACCCGGTCGAGACGTTGGTCAGCTGCTCGATCGAGTGCCACTTGCCGTCCGCGGCGAACGTCCAGTTGCCGTTGCACAGGTCGGCGCCGTACCCGGAGCCGGACGCGGTGTAGAAGTACAGCTCGCCGTTGGGTGCGCTGGAGCTGCCGCCCTTCCACATGTAGCGGGTCGACCAGCCGCTGGCGCAGTGCTGCGCGCCGCTCTCGCAGCCCATCACCCCACCGCCCCACAGGCCGGGCATCTTGCCCTGGGTCTTGCCGCCGAAGTCGAAGCCCACCGGGAAGCTGTAGTCGTACTTCAGATCCAGGCTGGGGCTGTTCGCCAGGGCGGTCTGGCCGTTGGTGGTCAGGTCCTGGTAGAACTGGCCGCCGCCGAGCACGCAGCCGCTGACCGACAGGTAGCAGCTGGGCGGTCCGCTGTTGGCGGGATAGGTGACCTTCAGCGCCTGCCCGGATCCCGGGGCACTGGAGTCGGTGACCGGAGCCAGGTTTCCGTAGCCCCAGTTACAGGTGAATGTCCCCGAGGCACCCTGACACTGCGCGGTGTCAGACGTGGTGCCCCAGTTCGCGATCCACGGTGCGGTGTGGAAGTTGTCGAACGTCCCGGTCCACGCGGGAACTGTCGAGGCCGGTGCCGGGGCCGCCGCTGGTGTCGCGGCGGCGGCGAACCGGCCGGTGGCGGCCTGTCCGGCCTGGGTCACGCCGAACAGCGTGAGCGCTGCGGCGAGCATCCCGATCAGGATTTTCGTCCCCCGACGTCTTGATGGTCGCACTGGAGAGATCTCCTTTCGAACACATGTGACGTACTGAGCGGGCGTTTCAGATATATGAACGATTGTCAGATATCTGAAATCCGTCGCAGACGGTAATGTGGGGCAGGAGACCTGTCAACGAAGGAGTCCCATGGCCGAGACCGGCATATCCCGCGGCCCGGCGGCCGGATCCGCCGCCCCGACCTCCGACGCGAGCGCGGACGGGACCTCTGAGCTGGGCGGCGGCGATTCCGCGGCGGGCGTGAAGTCGGCCCGGCGGGCCGTGGAGCTCCTGGAGGCCTTCGGCGCGAACCACTCCTGGCTCTCGCTCACCGACCTGCACCACCACACCGGGTTCCCGCGCTCGTCGCTGCACGGCCTGCTGCGCACCCTGCGCGACGTGGGTTGGATCGAGTCCGACGACGCCGGCACCCGGTTCCGGCTCGGCGTCAAGGCCTTGATCTGCGGCACCGCCTACCTGGACCGCGACCCGGTGATGCCGTACGCCACCGAGGCGCTGGAGAAGGTGCGCGAGCAGATCGGCTACACCTGCCACTTCGCACGGCTCAACGGCCCGGACATCGTCTACCTGCAGACCCGGGAGTCGCGCACGTCGGCGCACCTGGTGTCGCGGGTCGGCCGGACGCTGCCGGCGCACGCCACAGCGCTGGGCAAGGTGCTACTGGCCGAGCTGGCCGACGACGAGCTGACCGCGGTGCTGCCCAAGAACCTGGCCGCGCTGACCGACCTGACCATCACCGACCGCGAGGCGCTGCGCTCGGAGCTGGCCTTCATCCGCGAGCGCGGGTACTCCACGGAGCGCGGCCAGAGCTCGCCGAACGTGGCGTGCGTGGCGGCCGTGGTGCCGTACCGGATCCCGGGCACCGACGCGATGAGTTGCTCGATGCCGGGCGAGCGGGTCACCGACGCCGAGTTGCAGCGGGTCGGATCGCTGCTGCGGGACGTGGCCGAGGACCTGAGCCAGCAGCTGCGGCGCGCCGGGATCCGGTGATCCCGGCGGCGCTGTTCCCGGCTTGGGCCCGACTGGTCCCCCGGCGGCCCCGGCATGGCCCCGGTGCGATCCCGGTGTGATCCCGGCCTGCTCCTGACCGGCTCCCAGCAGGGCTGACTCCCGCACCGCGGAGGTCGGGGACGTCCGTTCGACAGCCGCTGGCAGCGTTCTCATATGTGAACGTCGTCTACTTTGCTGAATTGTTACCGGCTGATGTCTTGTCAGCGTCCTTAACCAGTGCCACGGTTCCGGCCATGGCGACTACTGCGTCCCCCGCAGCCCCGGCCGCGCGCCGTCCGGTGAACCGCGCGACCCTCTACACGTTCGGTGCCTTCGGCGGCATCCTGTTCGGCTACGACCTGGGCGTCATCGCCGGTGTCCTGGTGCTGCTCGCGAAACAGTGGTCTTTGACCGCTTTCCAGAAGGGCGCCATCACCGCGAGCCTGTCGGTCGGCGCGATGGTCGGCGCGGTCCTGGCCGGCCGGCTGTGCAACCGGATCGGCCGGCGGCTGACCATCATGACGGCCGCGGTGGTGGTCATCGTCGGCACCGTCGCGTGCGTACTGGCCGGCGACTGGCAGGTGATGATGCTGACCCGCGGCGTCATCGGCATCGGCATCGGGCTGTCCTCGGCGACGGTCCCGACCTACCTGGCCGAGCTGGCCCCGGCTCGCGTGCGCGGCGCTCTGGGCTCACTCAACCAGCTGTTCATCGTGAGCGGCATCCTCACCGCGTTCCTCGTGGACTACGCGTTGTCCAGCCACAACAACTGGAAGGGGATGTTCCTCGGGGCCCTGATCCCCGCGGCCATCCTGATAGCCGGGCTGCTGGTGCTGCCGGAGACCCCGCGCTGGCTGCTGAGCAAGGGCCGGGACGCCGAGGCCAAGGCGGTGCTGGCCGCGACCCGCCCGGACGCGAGCGACGCGGAGCTGGACGTCGAGGTCCAGGACATCCGCGACGTCATCCGGCGCGACAGCGAGGAGCGGGGCCGGGTCCGCGACCTGTGGCAGCCGTGGGTGCGGCCGATGGTGCTGGTCGCGATGATCCTGGCGATCGGGCAGCAGTTCTCCGGCGTCAACGCCATCAACGCCTACTTCCCGACGATGCTGAAGTCGCTGGGCTTCGCCACACGCACCGCGCTGCTCTCGGCGGTCGTGCTGGGCGTCGTGAAGTTCCTGTTCACGGTGTGGGAGCTGTTCGTCGTCGACCGCTGGGGCCGCAAGCCGCTGCTCCAGATCGGCGCGGCGATCATGGTGGTCTCGCTGTTCGCCGCGGGTCTGGTCATCAAGAACGTGACCGACAAGAACACGCTCGGCACCATGACCCTGATCTTCCTGATCCTCTACCTGGCCGGGTACGAACTCGGCTGGGGCGCCACGGTGTGGGTGATGATCGGCGAGATCTTCCCGCTCCGGGCCCGGGCCGCCGGCACTGCCGTCGCGACCACGGTTCTGTGGGCCGCCACCGGCCTGGTGACCGCGGTCTTCCCGACGATGTCGGCGAAGAGCAACCTCGGGATCGGCGGCGCGATGTGGGTGTTCGCGGGGATCAACGTGGTGCTGCTGATCCTGGCCCGGTTCTACATCCCGGAGACGAAGGGCCGGAGCCTGGAGCAGATCGAGCGGGATCTGCGGGGCGGGAAGATGTCCGGCGGTGCGGCCGGAGAGGCGGCTGAGGAGACCGGCGAGGCGGGACTGGTTTCCGAGGTCTGATCCGGTTTGCCGCCCGGCGGCGCACGAGCGTTCAAGACACTCCTGTGCGCCGCCGGGAATCCTCGGATCATGAACGACAGCACCAACAAGGACAGCACTCACAAGGACGACGCCGTCGAGGACGGCGCTCCGCATGACAGCCCCGTCAGGTTCGACACGAAGATCGCCGTGCTGCTGCGCGACGACCTCGCGGTGTGGCAGCGGCTGAACGTCACGGCGTTCCTGGTCAGCGGGATCGGATCGGCGCATCCCGAAGTCATCGGCGAGGCCTATCGGGACGCCGACGACACCATCTACCTCTCGGAGTTCCGGCAGCCGGTGATGGTGTTCGAGGGGAGCGCGGAACTGCTCGCCGCCGCCCGAAGCAGAGCCCTGTCACGCGGTCTGGACGTCGCGGTGTTCACCGCCGACATGTTCAAGACCGGCAACGACGCCGACAACCGGGCGGCGGTGCGCGCCGTGCGCGGCGACGACCTGGATCTGGTCGGGATCGCGGTGTACGGCGCGAAGAACGCGGTCGACAAGGCGTTCAAGGGTGCCGCGATGCACCGCTGAGCTCCGGTGCCGACCGATCGCGCTGAGCGCCGCTGACTCCGGCGCGCAGACCCGCGCCGCGCCCTACCGCCCCTCGTGCGGTTCCAGGCGCGGCGCGCTGGTGTCCGCCAGGACCGCGTCCAGCAGGCCCGGCCAGCGGACGTCCATCAGCTCGCGGCGCAGCCGCACGTGCTTCTTCGCGCCGACCCACCACATGACGACCAGCCCGGCCTCGCGCAGCACCTTGTAGTGGTGCGACATCGTCGACTTGGTCGCGGTGAGCCCGCTCTTGTCCCAGACGTCCAGACAGGCCATCCCGCCCTCGGGGGCGAACGCCCCGACGGTGCGCACGATGGTCAGTCGCGCCGGCTCCGCCAGCGCGGACAGCACGGCGGTCAACTCCACCGCGTCCTCGCCGGGATGGCTCAGTTCGTACTGCTCGACCTGGGTGTCCATTGCCACAGCCTAAACCCGCTTGCCTTCAGTTCGATAGTCGTCGTACAGTTCGATGGTAGTCGAACCGTTCGATGAGTGTCGAACTCTTCAACTGCCGATCAGCACTGGTCCGAGCGAATGCGATGGTGCCCCGTGTCAGCCACCACGGAAGAAGTCCTCACTCCCTTAACAACGAAGCCGGCGCCGGAATCTTCCCCCGATCCGCGGCGCTGGCGCATGCTGCCGGTGATCCTGTCGGCGATGTTCATGGCGATGTTCGACTACTTCGTGGTCAACGTCGCCGCGCCGTCGTTCCAGCACGACCTGCACACCACCGACGCCGGGCTGGAGCTGGTGGTCGGCGGGTACGGCTTCGCCTACGCGGCCGGCCTGATCACCGGCGGCCGGCTGGGCGACCTGCTCGGCTACAAGCGGATGTTCGTCATCGGCATGGCCGCTTTCACGCTGGCCAGCCTGGCCTGCGGGGTGGCCACCACGTCGACCGTGCTGATCGTCGCGCGCCTGGTGCAGGGCGCCACGGCGGCGGCGATGGTCCCGCAGCTGCTGGCCCTGATCAACGTGATCTACCCGGTGCACGAGCGGCCGCGGGCGATGGCGTGGTTCGGCGCCACCATCGGCACCGGCTCGGTGGCCGGGCAGGTGCTCGGCGGCGTGCTGCTGGAGGCCAACCTGTTCCACTGGACCTGGCGGCCGATATTCCTGGTGAACGTGCCGATCGGGCTGATCGCGGTGGTGCTGGCGCTGCGCTGGCTGCCGGACACCCGGGGCACGCACCGTCCGAAGTTCGACCCGGTCGGCGCGATCGCCATCGCGCTGAGCATCGGCCTGGCGCTGGCCCCGCTGATCCTGGGGCGCGCCGAGGGATGGCCGATCTGGACCTGGATCTCGCTGATCGCCTCGGTGCCGGTGATGATCGTCGCGATGCGCTGGGAGTCCAAGCTGTCCCGGGCCGGCGGGGCGCCGATGGTGGACCTGGCGCTGTTCAAGGAGCGGACGTTCAGCCTGGGCCTGGCGCTGTCCGGGCTGATGCTGGCCATGTTCGGCGGGTTCATGCTGGCCATGACCCTGTTCCTGCAGGGCGGCATGCACATGAGCCCGGTGCGGGCCGGGCTGCTGTTCGGGCCGCTGGGCGTGGCCTTCGCGGCCAGCTCGATGCTGGCCCGGCGGGTCTCCGGCCGGTACGGCTCCCGGGTGATCGCCATCGGCGCCTCGCTGAGCACCGCCGGGCTGGTGTTCCTGGGCATCGTGCTGGCCTGGCGCGGCGCGGACCTGGCGTCCTGGCAGCTGCTGCCGTCGATGATCCTGGTCGGCACCGGCAACGGGTTCGTGCTGCCCTCGCTGGTCGGCTCGGTCCTGGCAGGGATCAAGTCGAAGAACGCCGGGGCGGCCTCCGGGATGCTGGTCACCTCGCAGCAGTTCGGCGGCGCGGCCGGCGTGACGATCCTGGGCACCGTGTTCTTCTCGGCGCTGGGCTCGCACCCGAGCGGGTTCGGCAGCTATGTGAGCGCGATGCGCTGGGTGGACCTGGTGGACGTGGTGTTCGTCGTGGCCATTCTGGCGATGGCGTTCCTGCTGCCCAAGCAGGCCGCGGGGATGGCTGCCAAGCGGTAGGGGCTCACCACCGTCGCCGGACAGATGCCCGCAGATGCCCGGTCGGATCGCCTCATCAGCCGATCCGGCCGGGCATCGGCGTGCGCCCGGCCGTTCGCGGCGCCACTGTGGGACGCATGACGAATTCCAGCCTGGCCTCCCGGGTGGCGGCCGGGCGAGCGGCCCGCAAGCAGGTCACGCGCTCCTCGACCGGGAACTGGTCGGCGCCCCCTGACCGCCGCGACCCGATGGCGATCCTGGAGAAGCAGGCGGGCACCCGGCTGCCGGGCCTGGTGCCGATCCGCTACGGCCGGATGGCCGCCTCGGAGTTCGCGTTCCTGCGCGGCGCCCCGGCGATCATGGCCGCGGACCTGGCTCACTCCCCGAACACCGGCCTGACGGTGCAGCTGTGCGGCGACGCGCACCTGTCCAACTTCGGCCTCTACGCCTCCCCCGAGCGCCGGCTGGTGTTCGACCTGAACGACTTCGACGAGACCCTGCCGGGGCCCTTCGAGTGGGACGTGAAGCGGCTTGCGGCGAGTATCTCGGTGGCCGCGCGGCAGAACGGGTTCAAAGACGACTTCGGCGCGGACGCGGCCAGGGAGGCGGCGCGGGCGTACCGCACGATGATGGCGCGGCTGGCGGGGATGAGCGAGCTGGACGTCTGGTACCAGAGCGTGGACGCCACGATGCTGCTCCAGCTGACCAAGCGCAAGCGGGGCCGGCAGGAGGTGCAGGCCTCGCTCACCGAGGCCGAGCGGCACACGAACCTGCAGGCGCTGCGCAAGCTGACCGGCCCCGGGCCGGACGGCACGCCGCGCATCCGATACCAGCCGCCGCTGTTGGTGCCGTTCGCGGAGCTGGGCTTCGACCGGGACGCCGAGGAGGAGACGATCCGCCGGGTGTTCACCGACTACCGGTCGACGCTGCAGGAGGATCGCAGGGCTCTGCTGGAGCGGTTCCGGTATGTGGAGTCGGCGCTGAAAGTGGTGGGCGTCGGCAGCGTGGGGACGCGCTGCTCGATGTCGCTGCTGCTCGGCGAAACCACGTCGACGCCGTTGTTCCTGCAGGTGAAGGAGGCCGAGGAGTCGGTGCTCGCGCCGTACCTGAAGGCCAGCCGCTACGAGCACCAGGGGCACCGGGTGGTCGGCGGGCAGCGGCTGATGCAGGCGACCAGCGACATCTTCCTGGGGTGGGCCAGCGGGCCGGAGGGACGGTACTTCTACGTGCGGCAGCTGCGGGACATGAAGGGGTCGGCGAACGTGCCGGACATGGACAAGGCGACGCTGCGCGCCTACGCGGAGCTTTGCGGGCAGACGCTGGCGCGGGCACACGCGCGGTCCGGGGACCGGGTGGCGATCGCGGCGTATCTGGGCGGCGGGGATTCCTTCGACCTGGCCATGGGGCGGTGGGGCGTGGCGTACGCCGATCAGACTCGGGAGGATCACAAGGCTTTGATCAACGCGATCAAGACCGGTGCGGTGCGCTCGGTTGATGCTTAGGTCTTCAGTTAGGTGTTCAGTACCGGCGGCCGTTGCGCAGGAGGCCTTGGTCTTCAAGGAGATCGACGAGTCGGGCCCGCTGCTCGGGCT
Organism: Catenulispora sp. GAS73; assembly: GCF_041262085.1. Lineage (NCBI taxonomy): Bacteria > Bacillati > Actinomycetota > Actinomycetes > Catenulisporales > Catenulisporaceae > Catenulispora > Catenulispora sp. GAS73. The sequence continues at coordinate 93,280 of NZ_JBGCCM010000014.1, read as the reverse complement.
CCATCGCCTTGTCGGGGAACGCCAGCCCGCGCGTCGGCGCGGCGGCGAGCTTGAGGTGCCAGATGCCGAATCGCCGGTAGGCGCGGCGCCATTGCGGCCACGGGAGCTTGGCGATCCTGCCGGACACCGCGTAGGTCACGCCCTCCGCGTCGAACGCGACGGTGATCGGCGCGGGGTGCAGGTATCCGGAGGCGCGGAGCTTGCGGTAGCGGCCGGCGACCACCGCGACGACGAGCAGGACGGAGATGACGGGGAGGACGACGGTCGCGTCGCGCAGCGCTCCGGCGAGGCCGGCCGCGATGATGACGCCGATCCAGAGCACCGTCGCCAGCGCGTCGCCGAGCTCGGCGACGACCGCGGTTCGGGCGGTGCTGATGAAGGCGACGACGACGGGCGCGTCGGCGTCCGCGATCTCCTCCGGAACGCCGCCAAGATCCCCCACCCGCCACAGCATGCCCTATCTGGGCGAAGACGCGAAAGAGATTGTCGCGGTGGCGTATGAGGGAACGGCCCCGCCAGTGCGGGGCCGTTCCCTGTACTTCATGCTGTCGGCTTCACGCGCTCAACGCGCGGTCCGGGTCCGCAGGCCGAACCACACCAGCGCGGCGACCACGAGCACGACGACGCCGTCGGCGCCGAGGCTGAGCCGGATGCCGCCGGCGAGCGCGTCTTTGGCCGCGTGCCCGGCGGACTTGAGGCTGTCGGAGCGGGCCGAGGCCACGGCCGACAGCAGCGGGATGCCGAGCGTCAGGCCGACCTGCTGCGAGGTGGTGACCAGGCCGGTGGCCAGGCCCTGCTCGGTATCGCCGAGGCCGGAGGTCGCGGTGACGCCGTAGGAGACGATCGCGGCGAGGTGGCCGAAGGCGGCGACGGCGCCGAACGTCACCAGCAGCAGGGTCGCGTTCCCGGGCGCGATCATGGCCAACGGCAGGATCAGCACGCCCTGGAACAGCAGCCCGCCGACCAGCGTGGCGCGGGCGCCGAAGCGGCCGATGAGGCGCGGGGCGACCATGCCGCCGAAGGCCGCGGCGATGCCCATCACCGCGAAGACCAGGCCGGTCAGCGTCGGGGACATGCCGTTGATCTGCTGGAGGAACAGGGTGCCGAGGAAGACGACCGCGCTCATGCAGGCGAAGGTCACCAGGCCGCCGAGGTTGCCGATGGCGACGTTGCGGCGGCGCAGGATCCGCAGCGAAACCAGCGGTTCGGCGGCGCGGGACTCGATGACACCGAACGCTACAAGCAGCGCCACGCCGGCGACCAGGCCGATCACCACGTCGGCGCGGCCGAAGCCGACCTGCGCGGCGGTGGAGAGGGCGTAGATCAGGGCCAGCAGGGCGGTCGTGACGGTGACGGCGCCGGGGATGTCGAGGCGGGAGGCGTGCGGGTTGCGGCTCTCGGTGAGCAGCCGCGGCGCGCCGAGCAGGACGATGGCGCCCATGACGGTGTTCAGCACCATGGTGGAGCGCCAGGACAGGGCCTGGGTCAGCGCGCCGCCGAGCACCATGCCGGCGGTGAAGCCGACGGTCATCAGGGTGCCGTTGATGCCCAGTGCGCGCTCGCGCTGCGGCCCCTCGGCGAAGGACGTGGTCAGCAGCGCCATACCGGTCGGCACGATCATCGCGGCGCCGATGCCCTGCAGGGCGCGTCCGGCCAGCAGGACCGCCGGGATCCAGGCGACAGTGGCGATCACGCTGGCCGCGGTGAACAGCACGGTGCCGGCGATGAAGACCTTCTTGCGTCCGACGAGGTCGCCGACGCGGCCGGACAGCAAGAGCAGGCCGCCGGAGGGCAGGGCGAAGGCGGTGGCGATCCACTGCAGGTTCGCGTCGGTGATGTGCAGGTCCTTGCCGATGCTGGGGACCGCGATGTTCAGGATGGAGAAGTCGACGGCGACCATGAAGTTCGCCGCGCAGAGCAGGAAGAGAACAAGCTTGGCCCGGGCGGACAAGCCGGAAGTCGTCGAAGGGGTGTCGATGTTCGGGTTGTCGGTGTTGCGGGTGTCGATGGTGCGGTTGTCGATGTTCGCGGTGGCTGCCGCACCGGCCGACCCGGTGGGCGTCACCGGCGTGGGCTGGTCGAGGACATCTGTCATGGCATCCAGGATTCGGCGCGGCGAGCGGACGTGGGTAGCGCCTGTTTATGCTGGTGGTCCTTACACCAGGCTGAGCACCGGGGTGGATCGCGGTTCGCGGGGTAGGACGCGGGGGATGGCCGCCGTGCTCGATGGTGTGCTTGAGGGGAGAGAGCTGTGTCGATGACGGCCCCGGTCCAGGTGGACCCCGAATCCGTCCGACGTGCGAACCTGCGCGAGTTCCTGATCGCGCGCCGCGCCCGGATCACGCCCGAGGAAGTGGGTCTGGCACCCGGCGGACGCCGCCGTACGCCGGGGCTGCGCCGCGAGGAAGTGGCCGTGCTGGCCGGCGTCGGCACGTCCTGGTACCAGTGGCTGGAGCAGGGCCGGGACATCACGGTGTCCTCGCAGGTCCTGGACGCCGTCGGCCGGGTGCTCAAACTCGACGAGCCGGGACTGCGCCACCTGTACGCCCTGGCCGGCCTCAACCCGCCGCCGGTCGGCAGGATCTGCCCGGACCACGCCTCCGGCCCGGTCAACCAGGCGCTGCTCCGCCTCGTGGACACCTGGCTCCCCAACCCGGGCATGATCATCGACCGCTACTGGAACATGGTGGTCGCCAACCGTGCGGCGGAGCTGGCCCTACTCACCAACGAGGGCAACTGGAACTGCCTGCACCAGTACTTCCTCGACGAGATCTACCGCGAATCCCTGGAGAACTGGGCAGAACTGGCCCCGCGCGTGGTGGCGACGTACCGCTCGGAGATGACGGCGTGCCCCGGCGACGAGGGCTTCCGCCAGGTCGTCGAAAGCCTGCTGCCGCAGAGCCCGGAGTTCGCCGAACTGTGGGCCCGCCAGGGCGTCGCGCACGGCGGCGTGAACATCAAGACTCTGAGTTCACGCGTCGGACCGCTGCACTTCGAGTCGGTGACGCTGTCCGTGCCGGACCGCGCGGACCTGCGGATCGTGCTGCACAATCCGCGGGCCGGGTCGGACACCCGGGCGAAGATGGAGCGGTTGCTGGCTGAGGACGAGCGACGGAACGGGTTGCGGTTGGTGGCCGGGTAGTTTCCTATCCGGGCGGGCAGATCTACCCTGAAAAACGCACGGAAGTCCAGTGCTAGGGGTAGGCCATGTCAGATGTCGAACGTACCGACCTGAACCGGCTGCGGGACATCATCCGCAGCGCGCAGCAGCAGGGGGACCAGTATCCGGTGGATCCGCGGGCGCGGGTCACGGTGGGGACCGAGGGTGAGATCTATACCGGGCAGGCGCCCGCGGGGCGTCCTTTGAGCAAGGTGCAACACGGGACTTTCGCGGCTCGGGTGCGAGGGCGCGAGGTCGAGGATCTGCGGTGGGCGGCGAAGCACATGCCGCGGAACACGCAGTTCATCGAGCATCGGGATGCGCGGGGGTGGTGTTACAGCTTCCTGTCGCAGATGGGGCGGCCGTACACGATGTTCGCGTACTTCGACGGGGTGAGTTATCAGGTCAAGCTGGTCGAGCCCCGATTGGAGGGGCTGGTCGGGGCGCACGCGGGGCATCTTTATGCCAACGGGCGTTTGTGTCTGAGCCAGTCCGGGGGTTCGGGCCAGCCGACTTTGGAGGAGGCCTACTCGAAGTCGGTGCTGTGGGCCACGGGGATGGATGTGGTGTTGGCCGGGTTTCCGTTCCCGTTCTCGACGAACAACGAGTTCGAGTACGACCTCTGATTCGGTGGCATTCGCCGCCGGCGTCTTTGTGGAGGGCCGCGCATGCTGACACCCGTGCGGGTGGCGGATTTCGTGGTGGACGCGATCGCCGCGCGCATCGGTGCGGTCGAGCCGGAGCAGGGCGGGGCGCTGTTGGGGCTGCCGGGGCTGGACTACGTCACGGAGTTCATCCACGACGCCGGCGCCGCCACGACCGGGACGCGGTATCGCAACACGGACCGCCTGATCGCGACGATCGGCGCGCGGGAAGCGGCGAGCGCGGCGCGGTTCAAGGGGATCGTGCACTCGCACCCGCGCGGCATGCCCGTGCCTTCGAGCCAGGACCAGTCGGAGTACGCGGAGTCACTCCGGCTGAATCCGCAACTGGCGCGCTACCTGGCGCCGATCGTGACGCACGACGTGGACACGCCGCTGGCGGGACACGAGCTACGCCTCGGGCCGGCGCGCTTCTCGTTCTACGGGGCGGAGCGAGCGGCCGACGGCTTCGTACTCGCGCCGGTGCGTCCGCTGGTGGTGCCGGTGACCCGGATGCTGCGGCGCGCCGGCGTCCGGCCGGAAGGCAACCCGGCGGCGATCGAGGTGGAGGGCGCGACGCTACTCGCCACGCACGCACAGCTGCCGGGGTTCGGGGCGGTGACGCTGCTGCTGGGGGCGGACTTCCCGGCGACGGCCCCGATAGTGCTGCCGCAGGACGGCACCGGGCCGCTCGCGCTGGGATGGGACCTCGGCCTGCCGCCGGTGGAGCGGCTCGCGGGGGCGGTGCTGGCGCTGCGGCGGGGTCGGGGGCGCGGGCGTGCTCGGGAGCGGGAGGGGCGGGATGCTTCGCATCGAGGTGGGGCGCGCGGCAGAGACGACGGCTCGGGCAGCTCGGGCGGCTCAGGGCGGGCGGAGGGATCGGCGCGGGCGGTAGCTGGAGCGAGCGGCGGGGATGTGGCGACGGGCGGCGAGAAAACCGGGGGAAGGCTCGCGAAAGCAGTGGATGGCGTGGCGGGAGCGGAAGGCTCGGCGCCAACGGTAGGTAAGGCAGGCGACGGACGCGGCGCGGACGCGGCGGCGGGCGGCAAGAAAACTGCGGGAGGGCTCGCGGAGGCAGCGGATGGCGCGGCGGGATCAGAGGGCCTCGCGGGTTCGGCGGCGGATGGCGCGGCGGGCGCGGGAAGCATTGCGGATTCTGGAGTCGAAGTCGCGGCGGGCGAGGTCCCGGGAACTGAGGATGGGGTCGAGGCCGGTGGCGTAGGTGTGCGGGATCCGGGGGTGGTCTTGTTTGCGCGGACCGAGGGCATTCTGTCGCCGGCGCTGAGCGATCGCAGGGTACTGATTGTTGGTGCCGGGTCGGTCGGGTCTTATATGGCCGAGGTTTTGGCGCGGAGTGGGGTTGGGGCTTTCACGATCGTGGATCCCGATGTGGTTGAGGCCGTCAATGTGGGGCGGAGTGCCTATCGGGTTGCGGATGTGGGGTTGGGGAAGGGGGTGGCTGCTGCCGAGGTTGTGCTTTCTGTCAATCCTGGGGCACGGGTTGGGGTATTCGGGGCGCGGCATGAGGATGTGGATTTGGCGGCTTTGGTTGGTGATGCCGACTTGGTCGTGGTGGCGACCGATGATCCGGGGGCGCAGGCGCGGGTTGGGCATTTTGCTTATTGGGCCGGGCGGCCTGCTGTCTTTCCCGGGCTTTATCAGGGGGCGCGGGGTGGCGAGATCATTGTGGCGGCGGGTGGGAGTGCTTGCTTCGCGTGCGCGACTGGTGGGGTGCGGGCTGATTTGCAGGAGACCGGGAGTGGGGAGGTCGCCGCGCCGACTGACTACGGCACCGGGCGCCTGATTGCGGAGCCCGGCTTGTTGGCCGACGTGCATCACGTGGCGGCGATCGCGGCGAAGCTGGCGCTCGGGTTGCTCCATGAGCCGGATGACGACGTCGCGGCCGCTCGCTTCGCGTACGGCATCCTCAAGGCCGGCACCACGTACGCCGTCTTCGGGCACGAGCCCGAGTACTGGATCTTCGCCGAGCTGATGCGCGCCGCTCCGGCGCAGTACGCGTACCAGTCGCTGTGGTTGTCGGTGGCGAGCAGGAGCGATTGTCCCGTGTGCGGCGAGCCCGAGGGCCGCACGGATCCTTCGGCCTTCCAGGAACCGGATCTCGATCTCATCAGAGCCCTGAAAGACTCGCGATGAGTGCTCTGTATCCCGCGCCCTCCCCCGTGGCCACGAACTGGCTCGCGACGCTGCGTACGACCCTCGCGCGTCTTGCCGACCAGGTCGGCGAAGGCCCAGCGATCGACGTGGCGACCCTTGCCGCGCACCTGGAATCCGAGTCGCCGGAGGCCGCGGAGCTCGGCGACGCGTTGACCGCGACGCTGGAGGAGTTCGAGGACGTCATCAGTGGGCTGACAGAGGCGTTCGGGCTGGTGCCGTCGACGTTGCTCATCGCGCTCGGGCGCGGCGAGGAGATCGGCGAGCTCGACCCGGTGGTAGCGGGGGCGTTGGGGGATGTCACCGAGATCAGATCACTGACATCCTCCGGGACCGTGACCATCGAGAAGGACGGGCGCTCGACCACGCTCATCGCGGCGACGACCGTCGCCGCACCGGTGGGGCCGGCGCGGATCGCGTGGCCCGATCGGGAGGACGTGTGGCTCTGTGCTGTCGCGAGCACAGGTGCGGGTAACGGTGCGCCGGCACTAGCCAGGGCAGCGCTGGAGCGGATCCTGCCCCACGTCGGTGTCAGTCGGGCTCACCTCAGGACGGCGCCCGCAGGACCCCCGCAGAACGCCCCCACAGCCCTCCACGCCGCCCTCCTGGCCATCGACCCCACCGCGGACCCCGACCTCGTCATGGCCCGCCTGGAAGGCTGGCGCGCCGCCCTCGAACAGCTCCACCGCGGCGCGGTGGCCATCCACTGGGAGCAGTCCTGATGGCGCGAGTCCTGATGGAGCAACCCTGACATGGCCAACGACGACATCGCCAAGATCCGCACCGCGATCGCCCGGCAGGAGGGCCGCGTCCCGCGCGCCGTCATCCGCCCCGGCCGCAGCCACCGCCCGCACCTGCGGCCGGCGCCGCAGACCCGCGGCGAGTTCGCGCTGGCGCTGCTGTCGATCGGGCTGACGTTCCCCGCCCTACTCTTCAGCCTCACCGCGGGGCAGTTGGCCGCGTTCTGGGTCGGAGACCACGCGCAGAGCGGCGGGAAGGCCTGGCCGGTCTTCAGGGCCCTGGGTTACCGGCCTTGGCGGCTCGGAGGGCCCGAGTACCTGTACCACGCGATGGTGGTGGAGTTCCGGCTGCTGCCGTGGATCGCGATCGCCGCGGTGCTGACCGCCGCGGTCGCGCGGCCGTATCAGGCGGTGCTGGCGGCCTTCGCGGCCGGGATCGTGGAGAACAACTGGTGGCTGCACCTGCCGAGCTACGACTTCCCGAAGTGGTTCGCCGACCTCGTCGACAAGCAGCGGACGCTCCTGGAGCACCACGACCCCTGGCAGGCTTTCGGAATCCTGCTGGCGTCGGCTCTGTTGGCCATGGCCTGGGCAGAGCGGACCCAGGCCGCCTGAATCGGCTTGGTCGGCGCGTCCGGTCGGGTGGCCCCGGAGCGCGCCGTCGCACGTCCGTCAGCCGTACTGGAGCAGGTAGTCCAGGACCTCGCTCATCGAGGCGGTGGCCATCGCGATGCAGGAGTCGGCCGCGCCGTAGTACAGCCGCAGGTCGCCGGTCTCCTCGTCGTGGATCATCCCGGTCGGGAACACCACGTTCGGCACGTCGCCGTGGGTCTCGTAGTCGGTCGCCGGGCCCAGCACCCACTGCGGCGAGCGGCGGATCACCTTGGCCGGGTTCTCCAGGTCGAACAGGACCAGGCCGGCGCGGTACAGCGGCCCCGCGGCCATCTGCTTCACGCCGTGGTAGACGCCGAGCCAGCCGTGCTCGGTCTCGATCGGGGCCGGGCCCAGGCCCATGCGGGCCGCGTCCCACCAGGCGCCCTCGCGGCTGGCCATCACCGGCTCGGGGTTGCTCCACGTGCGCAGGTCCTCGGAGCGGGACATCCACACGTCGGCGCGGCCGTCGTGGCCGGCGTACGGGCGGTGGTACAAGCAGAACTCGCCGTTGACCCGGCGGGGCAGCAGCGAGGCGTTCTTGTCCTCCGGCGGCAGGATCACGCCGAGCTTCTCCACCGAATGGAAGTCCTCGGTGGTCGCCAGGGCGACGCAGGGGCCGGAGGGTCCGTAAGCGGTATAGGTGATCACATATGCCGAAAGTTCGGCCACGTAGGTGATGCGGCAGTCCTCGACACCCCACATGCTCGTGTGGTCGGCCGGGTCGTCGGCCAGCAGCGGCTTGGGGTCCACGCGCCAGCCGTGCACCCCGTCGGGGGAGCGCGCGACGGTGAGGTGTGACAGGCCGCGGCGGTCCTCGACGCGGCACAGAAGGACCGTCTCGCCGTCGTGGCTCGTGGCGCCCGGGTTGAAGACGGTGTTGATCTGGTAAGGCCAGTCGTTGGCCGTCAGGATCGGATTGGCAGGGTCCCGGCGGAACAGTTCGCCGTGGGGGCTGGTGGTGCCGAGCGGGGTCGACATCTTTTGCCTCGCAGGTGGTCTGGTTGCGAACAGGTTTCGATCTTCGCAAACGGCACAGTTCGCCGCTGGAAAGCACCGACTGTAGCGCCCGTGATCACGCCCTGTCTGGACAACACGCTAAACGCAGGCGCCAACAGGACCTTTCCATTCGTCGGCCGCAATAGCAGCTCCCGGTCTTTTCGCCACGACCCGCCACGCATAAGGAATCACGGGCCATGGCGGCGCCAGGGTCGATTGTGTGACGAAGGCCACAGCGCGCTCTCACGCTCGCGCCACCCCCTAAAAGACAGTCGGGCACCACCCCTATGATTACTCGGCCGTTGACGGATCGCCTGCTGTTCACCAGCTCGCGAGGTCCCGGACGGCAGCCACCACGCTGTTGTCCGTTCCACGCTGGGAAGAGGTGTGCGCTTTTGCACGTCAATGGTTTCACCTACGGTCCACTCACCCCCCTATTGGCCTACTTCATGGCGTTCCTGGGCTCGGCGATCGGGCTGCAAAGCGCCTCGCGGGCCCGGGTATCCGCCGGCGGGTCCCAAGCCCGCTGGCTCGCCATGGCCGCGATAGCCCTCGGCGGCACGGCCATCTGGGTCATGCACTTCATAGCCATCCTCGGCTTCACGGTGCCGGGCGTCGAGATCCGCTACGACCCGGTGCTGACCGTCACGAGCCTGGTCGCGGCCATCGCGTTCGCCGCGGCCGGCCTGACGCTGGTGGTCCGGCGTGACGGCGACACCAAGGCGTTGCTGCTCGGCGGATTCATCACCGGCTCGGGCGTCACCGGAATGCACTACCTGGGGATGGCGGCGATGCGCATGACGCCGCAGGTCCACTACAACGTGCTGGTGGTCGCGGCCTCGGAAGTGGTCGCCGTGGTCGCCGCGACCGCCGCGCTCTGGTTCGCGCTGCGGGTCCGCGGGCTGCCGGCCACCATCGGCGCCGCGATCGTCATGGGGGTGGCCGTCACCGGAATGCACTACACCGGCATGGCCGCGGTGCACGTGACGGCGACCGCGATGGATCCGACGCCCTGGTCGGCCGGGATGCCGATCGCCGCGGAGTCGGTGCCGACCGGGATGTCGGCCTCGGCGCTGCTGACGCCGCTGGTGCTCGGGATCAGCGTCACCACCACGATCCTGCTGCTGGTAGTGGCGATGGCGCCCACCGAGCGCGAGTTGCAGGAGGAGCGGCGGGCCGTGGAACTGGCTTCATCGCTGCGAGAGCGCAGCTACTAGCAACGACGGATCAACCCTCACAACGGGTCCGGCCCTGTACCACACCACCGCTCTCGCGAGGCGTGGCACAGGGCCGGTGTCGCCGAGACGGGCCGAATCTCCAAGGCGCGCCTGGAGTTCCGCCCCTGGCGGTCACACCAAGTCGGCGGACCGCAGGGCCAGCAGCGCCTGGTAGTACGCGAGCGTCGACTCAGCCCCCTGATTCGGGTTCGCGTCGGTCTCGCGCAGCCCGTCCCGGCCGCCGCCGCTGCTCGCGTCGTACAGCGGCAGGCCCAGCCGGTTGGCTCCGAGGAACCAGCCGAAGGCGCGCCGGGCCCGGTCGGCGTAGAACTCCCGGCCGGTGACGCGCCAGGCCTCGACGCAGGCCTCGACCACCGCGGCGGCGTCGATCGGCTGCTCGTCGCCTTCGTACCGCGCAGGCACCGCACCCTTGCGCCGCCACAGGTTCCCGATCAGCGTCAGGTGGCCTTCGGGCTCCTCCCCCGGGCCCGACGGACCCGCCTGGCCCGACGGACTCGACTCTCCGAGCCCGACCTGCCCGAGATACCAGTCCAGGGCCCGCAGCGCGTCCCCCACCACGGCACCGTCCCCGGCCCGCTCGCCGCCGGCCAGCAGGGCCTGCGCCAACCGGGCGTTGTCGTAGGTGAGCTCGTTCTCGAACCAGGGCCAGTCGTCGGTGGCCGTGGCCCGGAACGCCGCCTCCAGCCGCGCCACGCCCAACGCCAATTCGGGCGTCGGCTCCGGGACGCGCACCAGCCCCAGCAAGGCGTAGGCGGTCGAGCGGACCGTCGCCATCGCCCGCAGCGCGGGGCTGGCCTGCTCCAGCAGCGCCGCGGCGCGCTCGCGGTACTTGTCGGGCACCGAGCCGCCCGCGGCCACCGCGCCGAGGGACCACAACAACCGCCCGACATGATCGCCGGTGTGCGGCTCGTCGAGCCACACACCGGTCGCGTCGCGCATATTGCGGGAGCCGAGGGCCGAAGCGTCGTAGCCGGCCTCCAGGAAGCCCAGAGACGTATCCAGCCAGTCGTGCGGGTCGGCACCCTTCAGCTCGCGTACGGGAACGTCGCACAGTCCGGCGGCGACGATCGCCAGCCGGGACACGTCGTCGACGCAGTAACCCGACCCCAGGTCCGGTTTAGCTCGGTCGCTGAACTGGACGATGCCGCCGGAGTCGGTGATCCGGTTCAGATGGGTGAGTTTCAGCTTCGGCACGTCGACCCGCGCCATGCCGGCGGCGTCGGTGGCGACGGCGTCGGGCACGGGGCGCGCGCGCCGGGCCGCGGTGGCCCGTGCGATCCCGGCGAATCGGCGGGCCACCGCGGTCCAGTGCAACCCCGCGCCCTGGGTCCTGGCGGCCTCCCTGGCGCGCTCCATGCGGTCCGGGTCGGACAGGAGGGTGTGCAAGGCCTCGGCGTACGCCTCGGGGTCCTCCGGCGGGACGGTGATGCCCGCGCCGCCGGCGAGCATGTCCTCCGCGTAGAAATACGACGTCGACACCACCGGACAGCCCGCGGCGACGGCGAAGGTGAGGGCCCCGGACGAGATCTGCTCGCGGGAGCGGTAGGGGGTGCAGAAGATCTCGGTACGGGCCAGGACCGCGGAGATCTCGGCATCCGACAGGAACAGGTCGAGGAAGACCACGCGGTCCTCCAGCTTGGCGCCTTTCACGGCGAGGACCAGTTTGTCGCGGTAGTGCTCGCCTTCCTGGCGCGCGATCTCCGGGTGCGTGGAGCCGGCGATGAGATACGTCACGTCGGGGTGCTGCTCCGCGATCCGGCCCAGAGCCGCGATCGCGGTCTCCAGGCCCTTGCCGGGCGAGAGCAGACCGAAGGTGGACAAAAGGCGGCGGCCGGCGAGCCGGTCCAGGGTGGCGGCCACCTCCGGGCGGATCTCGCCGCCGCTTCCGGGCGGCGGCGCGCCGTGCGGGACGTGCACGATCCGGTCCGCCGGGGCGATGCCGGTGTCGACCGCCAGCCGGCTGGCGGTCCCGGTGAACACGGTGACGGCCGCGGCGTCGCGGCACAGCCGGTACAGGGTGTCGGCCTGCGAGGAGCTCGGCTCGGAGAGCACCGTGTGCAGCGTGACCAGATACGGGACGCCGAGCCGGTGCAGCTCGGCGGCGAAGTCGGTGATCCAGGCGCCGTCCGGGCCGCCGAAGATCCCGAACTCGTGCTGGATGACGACCGCGCCGACCCCGGAGGCGGCCACCTGCTGGGCCGCCCTGCGGTAGTCGGTGCGCTCGTCCTGGCCGATCACCGTCCGCACCGTCGCGGGGTATGCCAGTCCGTCCCGGTCCAACGCGCAAACCTCCACGCGCACGTCCGGAGCGGCATCGTTGAGCGCGACAGCCAGGTCGCGCGAGTAGGTGGCGATGCCGCACCGTCGCGGCGGATACGTGGAAACGATCGCGAGTGTTATGCCGATGTTCGAGACAGTCCCTGCCATGACCTCTCATACCTCTCTCCGTCGTCACTAAATACGACGGAACCGGCAAGTCACTCTAACGTCACTCAGTGGACTTAATCAATACTCTTAGACACATTGCCGGTCCCGCTCCGGTGAGCAGCGCGGTTCAGGCACCGTCTTTGGCAAGCCGCTGTCCGAGGCGAAAGCGGCCCGCCCCACCTGCGCCTGTGACGTGGGCCGCTTGACAAGCCCCCGGGAGCGGCATGGTTTAATAGCGCCATGACCGGCGCTTGCATCACGTGCTGCGCGACCTGCCATGGGACGAAAGCCCATATGGCCGGCCGCGTATGCCGCATGCGCCGAATGTGCGGCCGCTGACGTCCGATAGCCCGCTGGTACGGATGACGCGAGGGTTCGCCCCCGCTTCACCCGGAGGGCACCTTCCAGCCGCCGTACACCTGTAGAGGTAACTCTGATGACAGTCCTCACGAGGCCCCGCCTCAGCTCATCCGCACCCGTCCGCCGCACACCGGACTACCGCTTGTGCCTGCTCACGCACCGGGTCCCTCCCCGGGTTCATAAAACGTGCCGCCGAATGCGCCGGGGCGTACCAGCCAACGCTGTCTGCGTACGCCCTTCCCGGACCGACGACCCCCGATTTGTGAGTTCCGCGAACCCGCTGAGGAGCACCCCCGATGGACCCCCGCCGCCTGGAGAAGATCTACGACACCGTCCGTGACGAACTGGACGGTCTGGACCGCTTCGAGATCGAGCAGCGCGCCTGCGTGGCCCGCGCCCGCTGGCACGCAGCCTCGACAAGCCCCAACGCCAATCCTGAACAACGGGCCCTGGCCGGGGCCCGCGCCGCGGCCATCGGCCGGATCCTGATCCACCTGCGGCGGACCTGGACCGACGAGTACGACGCCGCCGACCACGCGGCCCGCGCGCTGGCCGCCGAGCGTGTCGACCCCGAGGTCGCCGCCGGGGTCCGGGCCGCCGGACACCCGGTCGGGGCCCGCGTCGAGGTGGTCGGCGAGGAGCGCACCGGGGTCGTGCAGCAGATCCTGGTCTCGCGCGAAGAGGACGGGTACTACGCGCGCTGGTACGTGGTGCACGTCGCGGAACTGCAGTTGTGCCGGGCCTACGGCTGCGACGAGTTGGAGACGCTGGAGCCGGAGCAGGCGCCGCTGGCGCCGGCCGCGCAGCACTCGGCGGCGTCGTTCGCGGCGCTGGCCGAGCGGGCCGAGCGCGCCGAGCGGGGCTCGGTGACGGTGCGGCACGGGCAGCGCGGCGGCCGACGGGTGCTGGCCGCGGCCTGAGGACGAGCGTGGCGGGGGTGGCGGGGCCGGATCCGGCCCCGCCACCTGGCGTCTGTGGAGGCTGGAAACCGCCGGATGGCCTGTCGAGCGATGGTTTCCGGCCAGGCGGGCGTGACTGACGACACAACCGTGGTCGCTCACCGCCGGAAGAAGTCCCGCACGTTCACCAGCAACAGCAGCAGCGCGGCGACGCCCATCGCGACGAGGAAGCCGTCGCGGGCGTGGCGCGCCGTCCACTCCAGCACGCTGATCACCACGCCGGCCGCGACCAGGATCACCGCGAGGCTGACCGCCGTGGTCAGCAGGCGGCGGCGGGCCAGGGCCTCCAGCGCGGCGAAGATGACCAGGATCCCGAGGAGTGTGGGGATCTTCTGGCGGTCGTCGGGCAGCAGCAGCACCGTCGCCACCGCCAGGAACAGCAGGGGGACGCTGACCGCGGCCCAGATCTGCAGCAGGATGCCGTGGTGCTTGCGGTCGCCGGGGACGTAGGGCTTGTGCGAGCGGGTGACGTGGGCCTGCGGGTCCTGCGGGGGCGGGCCGCCGCGTTCCAGGACGGCCAGGTGGACCGTGCGTTCCTCGGCCATCGCGGTGCGCTCGCGGATCAGGCTCATGACGGACTGCTCGGCCACGCGCGCCTCGCCGAGGCGTTCGGCCGCGGCCTTGGCGGTCTGGAACTCCGTGTTCAGGGACAGGACTTCGGCGTGGCGTTCCCGCGCTCGCTGTTGCAGGAGGTCGGTCTGCTCGTCGGCGTCGGCGATGCGGGTGTCGAGGTCGGCGACGCGGCTTTCCAGGCTCTGCGCGAGGCCGGTGTCGTCCGGGGAGACCTTGTGCAGGCCGGCCCAGCCGAGCGGGTCGGCCCAGGAGAAGCGGACGGTGCCGTCGCGCTCGTAGCGCGGGCCGGCCGGGGCGCGTTCGCCGCCGGCCCAGTCGCGGGTGTCGACGCCCCACAGGCCGCGGAAGCCGCGGACCCAGGGGGTGTCGTCGTCGATCAGGACCGGATGCCATTCGCGGTCCTCGCCGGGGCCGACGCGGGCGCCGTCGCCGCGGGCGTAGTCGATGAAGGGGATGCCGAAGCCGTGGTCCTCGCTGCGGGCCCGGCGCAGCATCGTCTCGGCGGCGCGCTTCCACCAGCGGGCCGCGGTGCCGAGGAAGCGGGGGTTGACGGTGACGAGGTAGTCGCCGGCTAGGAAGGCACCCGAGTGCGAGCCGGCGCCGGCGAAGACCACGGGGTGGGTGCCCTCGGCGACGGTCAGGTCCGGGTCGTCCCAGCGGCGGCGGAGGTCGTCGCCGGTGTAGTCGTGGGAGGAGAACGCGACCCAGCGCGGGGACAGGGTTCTCGGGCCGCCTTCGTCGGCGGCGGGGCCCTCCGCGAGGTAGACGGTCACCATCTCCCAGTCGGCCTCGTGGTCGTTGACGCCGCCGAAGGTGGAGCGCCAGTCGTTGGCCGCGTAGAAGTACCAGTACTGCAGGATGACGTAGCCGCCCTGGCGTACGACGCGGCCGTAGTACGGCGACACCGCCGCGCCGCCGCCGGCGTGGTACTGCTCGGCGGCCTTGGTCATCACGCCGCCGGGGACGGTGCCGCGGATCAGCAGGCTCAGGCGGAGCAGGACGTCGATCAGGCGGGCGACGAAGCCGACGGCCGCGAGGCGTCCGGTGCGGCGGATGCCGGTGGGGTGCGCCTTGCGCCAGCGGCGGACCTCGCCGCCGCCGGCCGGCTTGAGGACGTAGCGGAGGAACAGGGGGCGGTCCGGGTGCTGGTCCGCCGCCTCCAGGAGGCGGGCGAGGTCGAGCTCGCCGGCTGGGACGAGTTCGGTCTGCTTGTCGCCGTCGCGCCACAGACCCGCCCCGGCGATGTAGCGCTCGATGTCGGTCGGCAGGAAGTACTCGCCCTTGGTGTAGGCCAGGATCGGCTCGTGGGTGCGGAGCAGGGCGAGGTCGTCCGGGGACGGGGCGGGGGCCGGGTCGGCGGGGTCGGCCTGGTCGGCGAGGTCGGCGGCAGTCATCGATGCCGACGATAGGTCACGGCGATCATCGCCGCGCGCCGGATCTCAGCGAGTGGTGAACGCGCCGCCATTGACGTGGATCGTCTGACCGGTGATGTGGCGGGCACCGGCGGAGGCCAGGAAGAACACGGTCTCGGCGATGTCCCGCGGCGTGCCGGCGCGCTTGGTGTGGGTCTCGGCGATGAGGGCCTGCTCGCGGGCATCGGTCATGGCGCCCTGGAAGAAGTCGGTGTCGGCGACGTAGCCGGGCGAGACCACGTTGGCGGTGACGCCGCGCGGGCCGAGCTCGGCGGACAGGATCGCGTACCAGGCGGCGAGCGCGGCCTTGGCGGCACCGTAGGAACCGCCGCGGCGTTCGGCCCCGATGGAACCGACGGCGACGGCGGTACCGCCGGGAGCGAGGACGGGCTTGAGGGCGGTGGTGGTCAGGACCGCGCTGAGCAGGTTGCCGTCAAGGTCGGCACGCCACTGGGCCAAAACGGACTCCAGCTCCCCGGCGGCCGGATCCAACTGCGCCCGGCCGAGGCCGCCAGCAGCGTTGACCAGGACATCGAGAGTGTCGAAGCGGCCCGCGAGCGCCTCGACCGCACGCGGATCGGTGGCATCGCACACCACCCCGGTCGCGCCGAGGTCCTTGGCGGCGGCCTCGACGAGTTCGGCCCGGCGGCCGGTGATGACGACGCGGGCGCCATCGGCGGCAAAACGCTCGGCGACGGCGCGGCCGATACCTCGGGAGCCGCCGGTGACGAGGACGGTGCGGGTCATGGTCCCCTCCTGATATGTTTAGGGCTAAACGTTTAGACCTTAACACGAAGATCGGCGCGGAGGCGGGCTCGATGGCCGGCAGCGCGGACCGGCACGCCGAAACCGCGCCGTCGAGTGCCGAGACAGCGGGCAGACAAGCACACCGAAGCCCACGCAGCGCCGCACGACATCAGAGCACCGCAAGCCCGCTGATCGCCGCCGAAGCGACACGCACCGGCGCCGAGCCGGACCGACCCGAGGGAGCCGCCGTGAGCACCACCGCCGCTGAGATCGCTGAGGCGTGGCGCCGGGAGCGCCCGGGTACGCCTGTGGACTCGATCGAGGTCTTCACTCCGATCGTGCGGTTGGCGAAGATGCTCGGCGATGATCGGGCTCGGGTGCTGCGGGCGGCCGGGATTGATCGGGCGACGTTGGATCTGTTGTCGGTGCTGCGGCGGTCTGGGGCGCCTTACACGCTGACCACGCGGCAGCTCACCGAGCGGACGCTGGTCACCGCCGGGGCGATCTCGCAGCGGGTGGCTCGGGCCGAGCGGGAGGGGTTGGTCACCAGGGCGCCGGATCCGGTGGGGCGCAAGGCGGTGGCTGTGGCGTTGACCGATGCCGGGCACGCGGTGGTCGAGCGCTCCGTCGACGCGGTGCTCGGGCGGGACTCCGAGTTGCTCGGCGGGCTCAGTGCCGAGGAGCGGGAGGTGCTGATTCCGCTCCTCGGCAAGCTGGAGGCCTTCGTCAGGGCACAGAGCTTGTAGCTCTTGCTACGACGCTCTTGCTAGGACCCCGCCGCCGTCACGCACTGGTTCGAGTCCGCGGCGTTCTCCCCGGCGGCGCTCGACAGGGCCGCCGAGGGTAGGGCGCTCGGTGTGGACGACGTGGCCGCCACCGGGTTGTAGACGTCCCCGCTGGCGAAGTCGGCGCCGACGCGGACCACGATCGGTGCGCTGCCGTCGCCGCCCTGCTGGACCGCGGAGGCCGGCAGTTGCAGGGCGGCGGCGACCGCCTGCGCCGCGGCCTGGTGCTGCGGGGTGCTGTAGTAGACGGTCGTCGTGGCGACGTCGCCGGTGTAGCTGACGCCGGTGGCGTTCTTGAAGCCGTCGGCCTGGAGGGTGGCGGCGAGTTGGCGGGAGCGGCCGTCGTTGGTGGTGCCGTTCTCGACCAGGATCGCGTCGGTCACCGAGCCGGGGCTCAGGGTGCTGGCGGTTGCCGAGGGCGTGGGGGCCGGCGCCGCGGGGGTGGCGCTGCTGCTCGCCGCGGTGGTCGGGCCGGTGACCGACTGGTCATGGGCGATCAGCGAGAAGATCTGGTTGTCCAGGGCGGTGTCCGGGGCCACGCGGTTGGGGTCCGGCTGGTAGGCGACCGTGGGCATGGTCAGGAAGGTGATGTTCTGCGTCGGCACCTTCTTCAGCGTGTTGGCCAGGTCCAGCAGGCCGCTGACGCTGGCGATGCCGTTGTCCACGGTCAGGGACTTGCTCGCGATGTCCATCAGGTGCGTGGCCTGGATCGGGTTGTCCAGCGTCGCCTCCGACTTCATCTTCCGGATCAGCGCCGACAGGTACTGGTGCTGCGCCTCCGTCCGGTAGAGGTCCGAGCCGTCGCTGAAGCCCTCGCGGGTGCGCAGGAACGCCAGCGCGGTGTCGCCCTGGATCACCGAGGTGCCGGCCGGCAGGGTCAGGTGCGAGTCGGGGTCGTTGACCGCCTTGGTGACGCAGACCGGGACGCCGCCGACCGCGTTGGTCAGCGCCACGACGCCGGAGAAGTCGACCATCATGAAGTGGTCGATCTTCACGTGCGTGAACTCCTCGACGGTGTCCACCTGGCAGCCCGGGCCGGCGGCCAGTGCCGAGTTGATCATGGCGACGCTCTGCGCCGGGTACTGGTTGCCCTTGGCGTCCACGCAGGCCGGGATCGGCACCATGGTGTCGCGCGGCAGGGACACCACGGTCGCGTTGCTGCGGTCGGCCGAGACGTGCACCAGCATCTCCACGTCGGAGCGGCCGGAGGGGTCGGTGTAGCCGCCGAGGCTGGCGTCCTGGCCGGGCAGGCGGGCGTCGGTGCCGATCAGCAGGATGTTGATCGGCACGTTGCCGTACGGGTCCGGGGTCGGCTGCACCACCGACAGCTGGTTCGGCGGCACGACCGCGCCGTGCAGCGGCGCGCCCTTGATGTTGTGGTCGATGCGGTAGTACCAGTAGCCGGCGTAGGCCACGGTGCCGCCGATGACCAGCACCAGCATCCCGGAGATGATCATCAGCGTGCGCTTCACCCGCCGCCGGGTCGTGCTCTGCGCCCCCGGGGTCCCGTCCTGCGAGTGCTTGGGAACCCAGGAGCTGTCGTCGGCTATGCCGGAGGTGTCCTCGCTCATCGTTCCTGTTCCCCTCTCACGGCGTACCCGCTCACCCGCCTACTTCGATGACGTTTGTCCTCCGGCTGCGGTTCCACCCTGTAGCGACACTGTGACGAGCAACTGCGTCGCACGCGTAGCAGTCACATAGTGCGTCCGCGGGCCCATCGGCGACTCCGAGGCGATCAGGTCCGGGTCGACCAGCACCACCGCGTCGAACTCCAGGCCCTTGGACTCCAGCGAGCCCAGGACCTGCACGCGCTCCGGGACGTCCGGCACGCTGAACGCTCCGAGCCTGGTCATCGGCACGATCACGCCGACCGTGCCCTCGACCTCCCCGGCCAGCCGGCGGGCCGCCGAGCCGGCGGCGATCGCCAGATCGGCCTCGTCGCTCACCACGAACTCCGGCGGCCGTCCGGTCGAACGCACGGCGCGCGGCAGCGGCGCGTCGGGCAGGAACCGGTGCAGCAGGGTCGCGGCGTAGTCGGCGATCTCGACCGGGTTCCGGTAGTTGGTGGTCAGCTCGAACTGCCGGCGCTCGCGCGAGGTGCCCAGCGCCAGGTCCATCGAGCGCCGCGCCTCGTCCAGGTCCTCCCACGAGCTCTGCGCGGCGTCGGCGACCACGGTCCAGGTCGCGTGCCGGCCGCGCCGGGCCAGCATCCGCCACTGCATCGGCGAGAGGTCCTGGGCCTCGTCGACGACGATGTGCCCGAACTCCTCGGGGTCCGGCTCCTCCTCATAGCCGCCGCGCTGCGCCGTGCGCCGGTCCCCGAAGGTGGACAGCTCCCGGAAGCCGCCGGCCTCCGGGTCCGAGCCGTCGTCGGTCTCCTCGCCGGTGAGCAGGTTCACGCCGTCCACGACGTACGGGTTCGCCGCGGCGGCCGCCCGCGCCGTGCGCGGGCCCTCGCCGAGCAGCGAGTCGAGCTCGTCCAAGAGCGCCACGTCGGAGTAGGACAGGCCGGCGCCGTCCTCCCCCACCGCGCGCCAGGACTCGGCGAGCAGCTGGGTGTCACCGGGGCTGAGCACGCCGCGCGAGACCTCGGCCAGGTACGCCGGGTCCCCGAGGGAGCGCAGCACCTCCAGCGGGGAGCGCTGGGGCCACCAGGCGGTGACGAAGTCCGCGAACGGCCGCTCGGAGCGCAGCTCGGACAGGAAGGTGCGCCTGTCGTCCTCGAACAGGTCCGGGTACTCGTCGTAGGGCGAGGCGTCGCCGGCGGCGCGCTTGGCGTCCTGGTAGGCGTTCCAGGCGGCGTCCTGCAGGGCCCGGATGACGTCGGCGCGCACCGCGTTGGGCCGGCGGCTGCCGCCGCGCAGCATCCGCTCCCGCAGCGCGACCAGCTGCGGCGCGTCCAAGCTGAAGAAGGTGCCCTGGTAGATCAGCCGCACGTCCTTCGGGGCGCCCCACGGCGCGTCGTTCGCCGCCTTGCGCAGGATCCGCACCATGCGCGGGGAGCCCTTCAGCTTGGCCCGCGCGGCGTCCTCGTGCCGGGTGGCCTCGACACCGTTGACCACGTCGCCGAGCGAGCGCAGCGCCGCCCCGCCCTCGCCGAGGGAGGGCAGCACCCGCTCGATGTAGTCGGTGAAGCGCCGGTTCGGCCCGACCACCAGCACGCCGCGCGAGCCGAAGCGGCGCCGGTGCTGGAACATCAGCCAGGCCACGCGGTGCAGCGCGACCGCGGTCTTGCCGGTGCCGGGGCCGCCGGTGACCACCACGCTCACGTCGGCGGGCGAGCGGATCACCACGTCCTGCTCGCGCTGGATGGTGGCCACGATGTCGCGCATGTGGCCGGTGCGGGTCCGGGCCAGCGCGGCGATGAAGGCGCCGTCGCCGACCACCGGCAGGCCGTCGGGGGCGGCGTCCGGGTCGAGCAGGTCGTCCTCGATGTCCAGGACGCGGTCGCCGCGGCAGTGCAGCACGCGGCGGCGCACGACGCCCCTGGGGTCCTCCGGGGCGGCCTGGTAGAAGGCCGCGGCGGCCGGCGCGCGCCAGTCCACGACCAGCGGCTCCAGCTCCTCGGTACGGACCCCGAGGCGGCCGATGCGGTAGGTCTCCAGTTCCTCGCCCGGGATCTCCGGCTTCAGGTCCAGCCGGCCGAACACCAGTTCGTTGTACGCGTTCTCCAGCGACCGCTCCCAGATGGCCGCCTCCATCACCTGCACGTCCCGGTCGACCAGGGCCGAGTAGGTGCCGCCCTGAGCCACCTTGTAGCTCTCGCGCACGCGGCTCGCGGCCTGCTCGCGCATCTGGGCCAGCCGGGCGTACGCGGCGTCCACGGCCTGCTGTTCGACCGCGATCTCGCGTTCCTTGACGTGCGCCGAACCGTCCTGCTGAGGTGACACCCCGCGACCTCTCATCGTTTACCGACCGGTCCGCTGGACCGGCACAACCGCACGATCATCCAAGACCGAGCCCACCCGGGCAAACGCCGTCCGCCCTGGAAGTGTTTGCATTCCGTTTGAATCAGCCGTCACAGGTGCCTCACTCACACCGTCCGGCCCTATGTTCAGACCGTGTCGGGGACTCTCACTCAGGCGCCCAACCGCAGTACAGCGCACCGGGCAGCCACCAGCGGAACAAGTTTCAGCGATCATCTCACTCACATCCCGCACGCACCTCGCGGGACCACGCCGAACTTCCTGCGCGCGGCCGTGGCCGCCGCCGGGGTTCTGGCAGTCATCGCCGCCGTCGTCCTGACGAGCGCGGCTTCGGGGGCCCGAGCCCAGATCAGCACCGTCGGCAACACGGACGCGCCCAGCGTGCGCGCCACCGACGACTTCCTGTTCCGGCTCCAGGACATGGACGCGCAGCTGGTCAACGCGCTGCTCGTGAACGGCGACACCCAGGTGCACGTGCCCCGCGCGGCCAGCGAGGCGCTGTACGAGAACGACCGCACGACCGCGGACCTGGACCTGGAGAACGCGACGGTGGCGCTGGCCGGCGACCAGCCGGCGCTGAAGCAGCTGCACACCGTGTCCGACGACTTCGGCCAGTACCAGGCGCAGGCCGCCCGCACCCTCGCCGACGACGAGCGCGTCGGCGGCTCGGTCGCCGGGGCCGCGCCGGTCGCGGTGTTCACCGGCTACCAGAACGGGCACGATCTGCTGTTCGGCACGGACGACAAGGGCGGCCTGATGAAGGCCGCCGCGGACCTGGAGAGGTCCAGCCGGGACGCCATCGACTCCTCCGCGTCGTCGGCGAACGATTCGCTGGACGTGATGATCGCCAAGTTCGTGGCCTTCGGAATGGTGCTGCTCAGCATCCTGATCGTGCTGCAGGTGTACATGTTCCGGCGGTTCAAGCGCGCGGTGAACCCGGCGCTGGCCGGCGCGACCGTGGTCGCGCTGGTCCTGCTGGTCGGCGGTGCCGCGGGCACGGCCGCCGCGGCGGGCGACTTCCACACCGCCAAGAACGACGCCTTCGACTCGGTGCTGGCGCTGAGCGAGGCCAACGCCACCAGCGCCGGGATCAACGCCGACGAGAGCCGCTGGCTGCTCGCGCACGACATCTCCGGGCAGCGCGGCGAGTACGAGCAGTCGTTCTTCCGGGCCGAGAACGCGATCGCCGACGTGCCCGGCGGGACCGACATCCCGAGCTACGCCGGGGCGGTGTACCAGGAGCAGAAGGCCCGCACCGTGGACGACCTGTCGCAGACGTCGATGACCCGGAACAGCAGCTTCGGCGAGGAGTTCCACAACATCACCTTCCCGGGCGAGGCCGAGGCGGCGCTGAACGCGTTCAGCGCCTACAACACGTACCTCCAGGACGACGCGCAGCTCCGGAACATGCCGCTGGACACCCCGGCGGGGCTGAAGGCCGCGATCGACTTCGATACCAACGCCACCACCCTCGGGTCCTCGGACCAGGCGTTCAACGCCTACAGCCAGGCCCTCGGAGACGTCATCAACCTCAACGAGGCGCAGTTCGAGAGCTCGATGCCGGCGGCGAGGAACGGGATCGGGACCTGGACGTGGCTGCCCTACGTCCTGGCGGCCCTGCTGATCGGGCTGACCGTGCTGGGGCTGCGGCCGCGGCTCAACGAATACCGCTGACCGCGCCGTGAAAACCCTGTGAGACGCCTTCGGGCCGCCACCCCGCTCACGCGGGTGGCGGCCCGGAGTGCTCGGGGCACGGAAACTCAGTGGTGCACCGTGAACCAGACCAGCGAGATGGCTCCGGCGATCACGCAGTAGACGCCGAACGGCCGCAGCGAACGGTTCTCGAAGTACTTGGTCAGGAAGCGCACCGAGATGTAGGCGGCGATCCCGGCCAGCACCGAGCCGGCGATGGCCGGGCCCAGGATGCTGTGGTTCGCCGGCTTGGCCAGCTCAGGGGCCTTGTACACACCGGCGGCCAGGATCACCGGGGTGGCCAGCAGGAACGCGAAGCGGGCCGCGTCCTCGGTCTTCAGGCCGCGGGCCAGGCCTGCGACCATCGTGATGCCGGAGCGGCTGATGCCCGGCAGCAGGGCGAAGGCCTGCGCGCCGCCTATGCCGGCGGCGGACTTCCAGCCCAGCCGGGCCAGGCGGCGGTCGGCCGCGACCTCCGGCGGCTCGCCGCGGCGCGGCGGGACGTTGCCGTCGTCGGCGTGCCGGCCCTTGGAGGAGCTCTTGAGCATGGCGTCGGCCAGGAAGATGACGAAGCCGTTGATGAGCAGGAAGGCGGCGGCCGGCACCGGTTTGCCCAGGTGCGTGCGCAGCGCCTTGTCCGCCACGATGCCGATCAGGCCGACCGGGATCGTGCCGATCACCAGCAGCCAGGCCAGGCGCTCGTCCGGGCCCTCCACGCTGCGGTGCCGGATCGAGGTGAACAGGGCCCTGATGATGCGAACCCAGTCCCGCCAGAAGAACGCCACCAGCGCCAGCGCCGTCGCCACGTGCGCCAGCACCAGGAACGCCAGGTACGGCGAGTCCTTGGCGGTCATGTCCAGGTCGGCCTTCCAGCTGCCGCCGATGAAGGCCGGCAGGAGTATCGAGTGGCCGAGGCTGGATATGGGGAACAGCTCGGTGACGCCTTGGACCAGCCCGATGGTGCAGGCTTCGAGATAGTTGAGGCCGGACAACTCGTACCCCTGTCGGAAAATGGATGCAGTCTGCCGGAGGATAGTGGGAGCGTCCGACGGCGCGAGGAAACAGACGGTGAACGTAGGGCAAAGCAGCAGCACACGAGCCCGGTCTGAAGCGTTCGGCAGGACCCGCCGCCCCCTTCGCGGATACCGGGGACAGCCTACGACACGCTGTAGCAGTTATGCGCCCGAAAGTAGATGCAGATGCAGACGCGGATGCGGATCCGGATCGCAGCCTACGGCGTCCGGCCGGCGTACCAGCCGTCCAGATCCGCCGGCTGCACCCGCAGCACGGCCGCGAGCTGTTCCCGCGACAGGGGTTCGGGACCGGACACGGCCATGTTCAGCACCGCCTGCAGCATGGCGTTCAGCACGCCGCGGGCCTTCATCAGGGACTCCAGCGCGTTCTCGTACGAGCCCTGGTCCACGGCCCGGGTCACCATCGGCAGGCCGACGTTCACCAGCCCGTTGATCCGGCCGCGCAGTTCGGCGTCGAGCTCCCCGGGCAGCAGCGCGCGGCCGTCGGCGTGCACCTCGGCCAGCGCCATGCCGGTCTTGTCCCGGATCATCGCGCGCACGCTGTGGTACGCGCCGTACCGCAGCGCCGGGGAGTGCGCCTCCCCGTTCGGCTGGGCCACATGCTCGGCGAAGTCCCGCAGCCGCGGGACCATCGCCAGCACGTAGTCCTTCAGAGCGTCCATCCCGTTCAGCGGAGCGGGATCGACGGCGTCCACCGCGGCGGTGGCCCACTGAACCACGCCGGCTGCGGCCTCGGCGGGATCGGGGTGCGCGGTGAGAACGTCATACTCCACCCGCTCCGGGCGGAACTGTCGCGCCATGCCCCCGAGTCTTGTCGATCAAGGCGAACCCCCGGTGAACATCCGGAGAAGTCCGAACGCCCGCGGGGGCAGCAGTAGGCTCGTGAGCTGGGGTTTGTCAGTGGGCGAACACAGGTGCGAGATCCTCGGAACCGGCGTCGTCGCCGGCCCCGGAAGAGTCGTCCGCGCTCTTGGCCCGCACGTTCTTCGGCAGGAAGAACATCAGCAGGAAGACAAGGAACTGTCCTCCGGCGACGAACCACAGCGTGGTCTCGTACCCGTTGATCATGGTCTCCTGGCCGGTCTTCGCCCCCTGCGCGGCGAGGATCTGCCCGACCGCCGGCGACTGGTTCGGGTCCGGGTGGGCCGGGTTCGGGCAGGACGCGGGCAGCGTGCTCGGGTCCTTCTCCTTGGCGCGGTCCACGGCGCACTGCTTGAACGAGGCGAAGACCTGCTCGGCCTGCTGCGCCGGCACGCCGGCGGCCACCAGCTGCCGGGTGACGACCGGCTTCTGGTCGTCCACCGCCTTGGTGGCGTTGGTCCCCATCATGTTGAAGAACACCAGCGCGGTCAGCGCGATGCCGAAGGCCTGGCCGAGCTGCTGGCTGGTGTTCAGCAGGCCGGAGGCCGAGCCGGCGTCGCGGGTCGGCACGTCGGTGAGGATCAGGTCGAAGATCGGGGCCACCACCAGGCCCATGCCCACGCCGGTGATCAGCAGCGGCAGCGCCATCTGGAAGGAGTTGAAGGACTGGTCCAGGTGCTTGGCCATCTCGATGTACAGCACCAGGCCGCCGCCCATCAGCAGCACGCCGAACTGCACCACCTTGCGCCCGAACCGGGGCACCAGGAACTGCACCGACATGCCGGCCGCGGCCGAGACGCCGATGGAGAACGGGATGCCGGTCAGGCCGGCGTGCAGCGGCGTCCAGCCCAGGCCCAGCTGCATGTACAGCGACCACACCAGGAAGAAGACACCGAGCGTGGTGGCGAAGGTCAGGTTGGTCAGGATGCCGGAGGCGAACGAGCGGAAGCGGAACAGGCTCAGCTCCACCAGCGGCGAGTCCCCGCGCCGGCCCTTGCGGCGTTCGTAGAGCACGAACAGGGCCAGCACCGGCACCGCGGCGGCCATCATCAGCCAGCCCCACAGCGGCCAGCCCAGGTCGCGGCCCTGCATCAGCGGGAAGACGAGCATGAACAGGCCGAGCACGGACAGCCCGACGCCGGGCAGGTCGAGCTTGGTGGCGTGCGGCGCCCTGGACTCGGTGATGACGCGGAAGGCGACGATCAGGCCGAAGATCCCGACCGGCAGGTTCACCAGGAAGATCGGGCGCCAGTGCAGGCCGAGCAGGTTCCACTGCACCAGCAGGCCGCCGACGATCGGCCCGGCGACCGCGGCCGAGCCGACGATCCCGCCGAACATGCCCATCACCTTGCCGCGCTCCTCGGCCGGGAAGGTGACGTGGATGATCGCCATGACCTGCGGCACCATCAGCGCCGCCATGCCGCCCTGGAAGACCCGGGCGCCGATGAGCATGCCGGGCGTGGCCGCCACGCCGCACAGCGCCGAGGCGATCGTGAAGCCGGTCATGCCGATCAGGAACAGCCGCTTGCGGCCGAAGATGTCGCCGAGCCGGCCGCCGGTGATCAGCACCACGGCGAAGGCCAGCGCGTAGCCGGCGGTGATCCACTGGATCGCGGAGTAGCCGGCCTTCATCTGGCTCTGGATCGACGGGATCGCCACGTTCACGATCGTCACGTCGAGCAGGTCCATGAACGCCGCGGACAAGATGACCGCCAGCGCGAGCCAGCGCTTGGGATCAGGAGTCGAAATCCCCGTGGATATGTCAGGTTCAGCCATGCCTCGTCAGCCCCCTCAGGCTTTGGACTCAATCTCAGATTGAGTCCAGGCTAGAGGAGGCCACTGACAATATGCCGAGGTGAGAGGCGTCTGATGGCTCACAAAGCGTTGTGACACGGATACGGTGTGATCCGTGTCACAACGGCATTGATTGAATGCAGATCAGCTCTCGACGACGTGCTGCGCGAACCGGTCCCGCGCCTCGGCCCACATCCGCGCGTCCCACTGTCCGCTGCCCAGCGCGTCCGCGGCTTCGTAGCCCATCATCAGCGCGTGGTGCGTGTTGTCCGGCGTGAACAGGCCAAGCCGGCCGAACGTGGTCACGTGCGGCAGCGACTCGACCCAGCTCTCCAGATCGGCCAGCGCCTCGCGGTAGCCCTTGTGGTAGATCGGGTACACCTGGCGCATCCGCTTGACCTGGACCCATTCCAGGTTCAGCTGCGGCAGGCCCAGGCGGCGCACCGTCTCCACGATCAGCTTCGCAAGCTGGTCCTCGTCCGCGGCCCACAGGTCGTCCCCTATGTCGCAGGGGATCTCGAAGCACAGCACGGACCGCTCGGTCGGGTCGTCCGGCGAGAAGCGGTGGTTCGCGGGCTCTGAGATGCGCGTGACCGGGGTGTCGCCGTCCGGGATGTAGTGCACGTCGCAGCCGGTCCAGCGGCCGCCGGCGTGGACCGCGTAGACCAGCAGGATCGCGCGGAACTTCAGCTTGCCGCTGGCCTCCACGGCCTCGTACGGCGCGCCGGGCGAGGTCAGCCGGGCCAGCAGCGGCACCGGGATGGTCGAGAAGACGTGGCCGGCCCTGATGTCCGAACCGCCCTCGGCCCAGTGCTGCTCCCCCGACCAGCCGCCGCGTTCGGCCGCCGAACCGTGGAACTCCGAGCGGGCCAGGGTCACGCTGACCCCGTCGCCGTCCACCGCCAGGTGCTCGGCCGCGGCACCCAGGCGGATGCGCGCGCCGGCCTCCATGGCCGCGTCCGCGAGGGATTCGCAGAGCTGGCCGAAGCCCCGGCGCGGATACAGATACGCCAGCGACTCGCCGGCGATCGAGTTGCGGACGCTGCGCACCAGCGCGCCCCACATCGTCTGCGAGCCCGCCTTGCGCCGGGCCTGGTCGATGTCGATGTCCTCGCCGGCCACGCCCCAGAGCTTGGCGGCGTAGGGCTCGTAGACCTGCTTGTACATCGTCGGCCCGAAGCCGGCGCGCATCAGCTCCGCGTAGGACTCGGCCGCCGCGATCTGCTTCTTGCCGCGCCAGGTGGTCGCCAGCGCGTCGAAGGCGGCGCGGGCCATCGGCACCGCCGGCATCGACTTGGCCAGCTCCCGCGGTTTGAACGGGTAGGTCACCCAGCGGTCCCCGACCAGCAGCCGGCCGTTGCGGTAGCGGGTCTGCAGATCCGAGCCCATCAGGGCTCTGAGATCGGCGAGGATGTGCTCCGGCAGGTCCGGGTTCAGCCGGTGGCTGCCGAAGTCCACGCGGAACCCGGCGACGTCGAACGACGCCGCCATCCCGCCCACGGTCTCGGCCCGCTCCAACACGTCCACGGACAGGCCGCGGCGGGCGGCGCGCCACGCGGCGGCCAGGCCCGCGGGACCCGCGCCGAGCACGACGAGATCAGCCCTACCGGTCATCGCTGGTATCCATCAGAACGCCCACAGTAGTAGTCCCACCCCATTCCCGGAACGCGCCGCGCATGCTGCGTCTCGGGTCTCACCCGATAGGGGAGATCATGCCGTATCCGGGGGCCCACCCGTCGCCCACCACCGCCCGTTGTGGAGACGCTTCGCGTCACAGTACTGATAGCGATCACATCTCGTCGATGCGCGGCAGGAGCACTTCGGTGGCGATGAGCCTGATCGCCACCGCCGCGGGGATCGCGACCAGGGCCCCGACGATGCCGAACAGCGCGGCGCCGATCAGGACGGCCAGGATCGTGACCATCGGGTGCACGTCCACGGTGCGCCGGTTCACCCGGGGTGCGACCAGGTAGTCCTCGGCCAGGCGCGCCGCCACGTAGTAGGCCAGGGTGAAGATGGCCACGTTGAGCGAGACGGTCAGCGCCACCAGCGTGACCACCGCGCCGCCGATCGAGGAGCCGACCACCGGCACCAGCCCGAACAGCGCGACCACCAGGCCGAGCGCCGCCGGATAGGGGATCGACCAGGCCATCGCCCAGATCCAGGTGAAGAACCCGCCGATGGAGGCGATGATCATCTGACCGATCACGTACTTGCCGACCTGCGCCAGGATCCGGTCGGAGAGCTCGGAGACCCGCGGGCGGCGGCGGACCGGCACCAGGTGGTAGGCGAAGTTCTTGATGCCGGGCATGTTCGCCACGAAGTAGAAGGTCAGCGCGATCCCGGCCAGGGTGCCGGTGAGCAGGGTGAACACGGCCTTGCCGGCGCCGAGGATGCCGTTGAGGTCCAGGGTCCCGGCCTTGTTGGCGTTGATCCAGGACTTGACCTTCTCGATCAGGTGGTACTTGTTCTCCAGCTTGCCCAGGTACGTCGACTTGTTGCGCAGGTCGTTCAGGTAGCCGGGGATGGCGTTGATCAGGGAGTTGACCTCGCGGTCGATCGGCGGGAAGATCACCGCCACGAAACCGGCGAACACCGCCAGCACGCCCAGCGCGACGATGAAGACCGCCAGGCCGCGGCGCAGCCCGCGGTTGACCAGCGCGGTCACCATCGGGTCCAGCGCGGTCGCGAAGAACACCGCGAGCATCAGGATCGACAGCAGGC
The DNA here is from genome assembly GCF_041262085.1 of Catenulispora sp. GAS73. Lineage (NCBI taxonomy): Bacteria > Bacillati > Actinomycetota > Actinomycetes > Catenulisporales > Catenulisporaceae > Catenulispora > Catenulispora sp. GAS73. Next base: position 64,385 of record NZ_JBGCCM010000014.1, on the reverse strand, counting down.
TGCCCAGGCCCGAGATCAGGTGCACCAGGGCGTAGGCGGTGATGCCGCCGGCGGCGAGCCAGAAGGCGAACGCGAACCAGCCGCCCGCGGGCATCGCGGACAGCGACGGCGGATCGTCGGAGCTCGCCCTCGACGGCTCGGAGTGCGGGGCACGCGTCGAGGTCGCCTGGTCACCAGCCATGCCCACGACCTTAGGGGAAGCGGGTGGTCTACGGGTAACCAGTCGGTGGCCGGAAACTCAGGGGCGAGATCAGAGGTACAGGCCGGGTTCGCCCTCGCCCTCGGCGAGCCGCTCGGCCGCCACGGCGTGCACGTCGCGCTCCCGGAGCAGGACGTAGTCCGTCCCGCGCACCTCGACCTCGCCGCGGTCGGCGGGATCGTAGAGCACCCGGTCGCCGACCTGGACCGTGCGCACGTTCGCGCCGATCGCCACGACCTCCGCCCACGCCAGGCGGTTGCCCACGCGCGCGGTGGCCGGGATGAGGATGCCCCCGGACGAGCGCCGGTCCCCCGCCTCGGGGTCCTCGCGCACCAGCACGCGGTCGTGCAGCATCCGGATCGGAAGCTTCTCTCCTGAACTCACGCTTGTGACGCTATCGCACGAGCCCGCGGTCGGGCGCCCGGGGAAGAAATGAGCGCCGGCGGTTCGGCGGCACGCGGCTCGCGGCAGGTGGCGGCGGGCACGGAAGGCTAGCCTGGAGGCGTGAAACTCAACTCCGGAGACACCGCCCCCGCCTTCACCCTGACCGACGACCACGGTGCGTCCGTGAGCCTGGCCGACTACGCCGGCCGCAAGGTGATCCTGTACGTGTACCCGGCCGCGATGACCCCGGGCTGCACGAAGCAGGCCTGCGACTTCCGCGACAACATCGCGTCCTTCCAGAAGGAGGGCTTCGCGGTCCTGGGCCTGTCCCCGGACAAGCCGGAGAAGCTGGCGAAGTTCCGGGAGCGCGACGCGCTGACCTTCCCGCTGCTGTCCGACCCGGACAAGGCGGTGCTGCAGGAGTACGGCGCGTTCGGCGAGAAGAAGCTGTACGGCAAGACCATGGTCGGCGTCATCCGCTCCACGTTCGTGCTGGACGTGGACGAGAAGGGTGTCGCGAAGGTGGACGTGGCGCAGTACAACGTGAAGGCCACCGGGCACGTGGCGAAGTTGCGGCGCGATCTGGGGCTGGACGAGTAGGTCGCGTGCGGCGCCGGCCGCCGACGCGATAGCCTGCGGTGGGGCCGTAGCCCAATGGCAGGAGGCAAACGGTTTAGGTCCGTTACAGTGCGAGTTCAAATCTCGTCGGCCCCACTCCAAAATCTTGTTCATGTCGGCCGCCGCCCGGCTGCCGGCCGCTAGGCTCCCGCCGACGGTTGAAGATCGACGCGACGAAGCCTGGGGGATGCGCGACCGTGAGCACACCGACCAACGAACCCAACCCGTTCGGCTACGACGGCCCGCCCGCCCCACCCGGGCAGGCGCCGCTGCCGGGCCAGTTCGGGGCGGCGGGCGCTCCGGGCCGGGGCTACCCGGCGCTGCCCGAGCAGAGCTACCCGACGGAGACCGCGCCGGCGATCGGCGAGGGGCAGCCCGGGCCGGGCGCGCAGTACGCGCCGGGGACCGAGTACCCGCCCGGCGGGACGGCCGGGGCTCCGGGTCAGCAGTTCGGGCCCGGTGGATTCGGCGGGCCCGGTGCTCCTGGCGGGTTCGGCGGGCCGGACGGCGCACCGGGACAGATACCGGGTCCGGGTCCGGGGCCGATGCCGCCGCTGTACGGCTACGGCTATCCGCCGCCGCGGCCCACGGTGACCAGCGCGGTCGCGATCGTGGCGCTGTGCCTGTTCTGGGTCCCGCTGGCCGGCCTGATCCTGAGCATCATCGGGATGGTGAAGACCGCCAAGGGCAAGGCGCGCGGACGCGGCCTGGCGATCACGGCGCTGGTGCTGTCCATCCTGGTGACCGCCGGGGCCGGCATCATCGGAGGCGTGATCGCCTCGAAGCCGTCCGTGCTGGACCCGGGGTGCACGCGCGGCAAGACGGCGGTGCTGGAGCGGTCGAAGCAGATCGAGGCCGACTCCAACAAGGGCGACCAGACCGCCGTCCAGAACGACCTCACCACGCTCATCAGCGACCTGGCGACGGCCGCCGCCGACGCCAAGCGCAGCGACGTGCGCGCGACGGTGCAGGCGGTGCACGACGACTACGCCGCGATCGCCGCCGGGACCGGCGACCAGACCAAGCTCCAGTCCGACCTGCAGCAGATGGACCACCTCTGCACGTACGGGAAGTAGTTTTCGCGGGAACGCAGAAGCCCGCCGCCGACCGGGATGCGGTCGGCGGCGGGCTTCTGCCTGTCAGCCCTTCAGCCCTTCAGCAGCGGGACCAGCGCGCGAAAAGCCCGTCCCCGATGGCTGATCGCGTCCTTCTCCGCCGGGCTGAGCTCGGCGGTGGTGCGCGTCTCGCCCTCCGGCACGAAGATCGGGTCGTAGCCGAACCCGCCGTCGCCGCGCGGCGCCCGGATCAAGTGCCCGGTGACGATCCCCTCGACCACATGCTCGGTGCCGTCCGGCTGCACCAGCGCCGCCGCGCAGGTGAAGTTGGCGCCCAGCGCCTCGTCGGGGACGTCCGCGACCTGGTCCAGGACCAGCTGCAGGTTCGCCACGTCGCGTCCCGGCCCGGACGGCAGGTCGCCGAAGCGGCCGGACCAGCGCGCGGACAGCACGCCCGGCATGCCGTTCAGCGCCTCCACGCACAGCCCCGAGTCGTCGGCGACGGCGGGCAGGCCGGTGGCCGCGGCCACCGCGCGCGCCTTGATCAGCGCGTTCTCGGCGAAGGTCAGGCCGGTCTCGGGGATCTCCGGCAGCGCCGCGTAGGTCTCGGGGCCGGCGAGCTCGACGTCGGTCAGGCCGGCGGCGAGCAGGATCCGCTCCAGCTCGGTGATCTTCTTGGCGTTGCGGGTGGCGAGGACGATCTGGCGCATGGGCGCCAGTCTAGGTGTACATCCGGGGCACGCCGCGGTCGGCTTCGACTGCCCTCGCGGCGGCACTCACGGCTGACCTCACGGCTGCGAGCAGATGTTGCCCATGATCTGGAAGTCCTGCTTCACCGGGCCCTTGTCCGGCGTCTTGCCCTGCTGCGCCTGGCTGTACATGGTCTGCAGGTCGGCGGCCAGCTTGTTGATCGGCTGGGACGCGCCGGGCTTCTTGGTCTGCTGGGCGCCGGCACGGATCTTCGGTAGGGCGCCGGGGATCGCCGCGATGCCCTGCGCCTGACCCTGCTCCTGCGCGTAGAGGAAGGTGCTGAAGCCGGCCAGCGCGGTCTTGCAGCCGGGGTCGGTCCACAGGGAGTTGAGTGTCTTCAGCGACGAGGCCAGGGCCGAGGGGTCCTGCGAGCTCGGCGCGGCCTGGGACGAACTGGCCGGGGCGGAGGGCGCCGAGGAGTCGGTGCTCGCCGAAGAGGGGGCGCTGGTTCCGGTCGCGGACGTGCCGCCCGCCGGAGTCGAGCTCGCCGCCCCGGGCAGCGACCCGCCCGCGGCCCCCGCCGCGCTCGTCCCGATCGTGCCCTGCGAAGCACACCCCGCCAGCGCCAGCGCGCTCAGTGCCAGTCCCGGTATCACGCTCGCGCGCAGCCGCACGGTCATGACCCACCCCCTGTGGAAGACGTTCGGAGCCCCGGCTCGCGCGGGGCTGCCGAACAATATAGGAGGTGGTGCCGTGCTATCAGCTCAGCAGGGCCTTGACCTGGTGTGAAGCCAGCTCGCGGCAGCCGGCCGCGGCCAGGTCGAGCAGCGCGTCCAGCTCGGCGCGGTCGAAGGGGGCGCCCTCGGCGGTGCCCTGCACCTCGACGAACTTGCCGTCGGCCGTGCACACGACGTTCATGTCGGTCTCGGCGCGGACGTCTTCCTCGTAGCAGAGGTCGAGCATCGGCACGCCGTCGATGATGCCGACGCTGACCGCCGACACCGAGCCGGTCAGCGGCTCCTTGGTGGCCTTGATCATCTTCTTGTCGCGCATCCACGTGACCGCGTCCTGCAGCGCCACGTAGGCGCCGGTGATGGCCGCGGTCCGGGTGCCGCCGTCGGCCTGCAGCACGTCGCAGTCCACGATGATGGTGTTCTCGCCCAGCGCCTTGGTGTCCACCACGGCGCGCAGCGCGCGCCCGATGAGCCGGGAGATCTCCTGGGTGCGCCCGCCGACCTTGCCCTTGACCGACTCGCGGTCGCCGCGGGTGTTGGTGGCCCGGGGCAGCATCGCGTACTCGGCGGTGACCCAGCCCTTGCCGCTGCCCCGCAGCCAGCGCGGGACGCCTTCGGTGACGCTGGCGGTGCACAGCACCTTGGTCTGGCCGAACTCGACGAGGACGCTGCCCTCGGGATGGATCGACCACTTGCGGGTCAGGGTGACCGGACGGAGCTGGCCTACTTTGCGGCCGTCGACGCGTGCTGCTGACATGTGTAGACCCTAGCCCACCCCCGGGGCGGGCGCGGCCGGCGGTGCGGGGCGCGCGGCTGGCGGGGGCGGGCGGCGGACAGCGCCGGTGCTGGTCGGGCCGGTGACGCAGGTCGAGCTGGTCGAGGTAGTCGAGGTAGTCGAGCTAGTCGAGCTAGTCGAGCTGGACGTGCGCCAGCAGCCGCAGTGTCGGCAGGTCGGTGGCCTTGCGCAGCCGGGAGGCCAGGTCCCGGTGGAAGAACTCCTCGACCAGGTGCGGCACGGTCAGCACGATGATCTCGTCCACGACGTACTTGGCCGCGATCTCCTTCAGGCCGTCCACCGGAGGCCCGGCCAGCAGCTCGCCGGCGGCCTGCTTGCCGGCGTTCTGGAAGGCCTGGACGGTCGCGGTCAGCACCGCGCGGGCGGCCACCACCGCCTCGTTCAGCGGCTCGTCGTGCGAGTCCTCCTCGGCCCCCTTGAAGTTGCCCAGCGCCAGGTCGTCGAGGGTGGCCAGGACTTTGCCGTTCTCCTTGCCGACCGGGACCACGACGACGTAGTTCTCCGCGGCCATGCCCTCCTCGACGTTGTCGGCGTGCAGGCCGACGACGTACTCCAGGTCGTGCTGGTTGATCGTCTTCTCGACGATGAGCATGGTGGTCGGCACGGTCGGGGTCCTTTCCGGTGCTGCTGTTGGTCCCATCATGGTCTCAGATCTGGAACACCGCGCCGGGCGTGGCCAGATTCACCGGTCCGTCGTAGGCGGCCCGGGCCGCGGTGAGGTTGAGCTCGGCGTCGGTCCACGGCGGGATGTGGGTCAGCACCAGGCGTCCGACGCCGCCGGCGGTCGCGCTCTCGCCGGCCTCGCGGCCGTTGAGGTGCAGGCCCACCAGGCCGTCGTCGCGCGGCTCCTGGAACGAGGCCTCGGCCAGCAGCAGATCGGCGCCCTTGGCCAGGTGGTCCAGGGCCTCGCAGGGTCCGGTGTCGCCGGAGTAGACCAGGGTGCGGCCGGCCGCCTCCAGACGGATCGCGTAGGCCTCGACGGGGTGGTCGACCCGCGTCACGCGGACGGTGAAGGGCCCGGTCTCGAAACTGTTCCCGGTCGCGCCCTCGGGAGCGCCCTCCAACACGTTGCGGAAGTCGAAGACGGACTCGCACTCGGCGTCGTCGGTGTCGTAGGCCTTGGCGATCCGCTCCCGGGTTCCGGACGGGCCCCACACCGGCAGCAACGGCAGCGGCACGCCGCCGGGCCGGTACTTGCGCGCGACGTAGTACCCGCACATGTCGACGCAGTGGTCGGCGTGCAGGTGCGACAGGATCACAGCCTGCAGGTCGTAGACGTCGCCGTACCGCTGCAGTTCGCCGAGCGCGCCGTTGCCGAAGTCGAGCAGGATCCGATGGCCCTCGTGCTCGACCAGGTAGCTCGAACACGGGTTGCCGGGCCCTCCGAAGGAGCCGGAGGAACCGATCACGGTGAGCTTCATGAGGACTCCGCAACTGTGGCATATCGAGGTTCGGTGGCGTCTTGCGTCGCGGCCGGGAGCAGCCCCTGGTGGACGTGGCCGATCTCGGGTCCGAGGAAGCGCTGCCCGATCTGCAGGAACTGGTCCGGATCGCCGGTGGTGGTGAAGCTGTGCACGGGTTCGGGGAGGTCGCTAGGGCGCATCAGCGCGTTCTCGGCCAGGACGCGATAGACGTCCTTGGCGGTCTCCTCGGCACTGTTGATCAGGATGACGTCCTCCCCCATGACGTAGGAGATGACGCCGGTGAGCAGGGGGTAGTGGGTGCAGCCCAGGATCAGGGTGTCGACGCCGGCCCGCGCGACCGGGTCGAGGTACTCGTGCGCGACCTTGAGCAGCTCCTCCCCGGCGGTCTCCCCGGCCTCGACGAACTCCACGAACCGCGGGCACTCCTGCGTGGTGAGCTCAATCTGCGGCGCGGCGGCGAAGGCGTCGACGTAGGCCATCGAGCGCCGGGTGGACCGGGTGCTGATCACCCCGACGTGCTGGTTCCGCGTGGCGGCCACGGCCAGCCGCACAGCCGGCCGGATCACCTCCACCACCGGGATCTCGTACCGCTCGCGGGCATCACGCAACACCGCCCCGGAAGCCGAGTTGCACGCGATGACGAGCATCTTCACCCCGGACTCGACCAGCTTGTCCATGCACTCCAGCGCATACGCACGCACCTGCGCGATGGGCCGCGGCCCATAGGGCTGGCGCGCGGTGTCGCCGAAGTAACTGACGGCCTCGTGCGGCAACTGGTCCAGCAACGACCGGACGACGGTCAGCCCGCCGAAGCCGGAGTCGAAGATGCCGATGGGCGCGTCCCGGGATGCCGGGTCGATGAACGGAGGCAGTGGTGCGGCCATGAGGGAAAAGAGTACGGCTCCGCACGCGGAGCGTCGGCGATTGGGACGGCGGATGTGGCCACTGTCTCAGCGGTGCTTTTGGTCACGGCTGGCTTGACGTGCGGCGGAGCGGAGGCGGGGTGGGGCTGGGGTGCGGGGTCGGAGCGGGGAAATTTGCACTGGGGAGGAGGCGGGATGGTGGCTGCCGGGGAGGCGGCGGCGGGAACCGCAAAGCAGAAGCAGGCGCGGGGTCGGCAGGGGCGCCGGACTCGACGGACGCACAAGCAAGCGCGCGGCGGAAGTGCCGGAGGAAATGGAACCGGCGTCGGGCGCGGTCTAGGCCGGAGTGGTGGCCGGGGCGCGGTCTAGGCCGAGGCTGCGGCCGGAGTGGTGGCCGGGGCGGCGGTCCAGGCCGAGGCGGCGGCCGGACTAGTGGCGGGCGGCGGTCCAGGCCGAGACTGCGGCCCGAGCGGTGGCGGTGGCGGCGGTCCAGGCCGAGGCTGCGGCCCGAGTAGTGGCGGTGGCGGCGGTCTAGGCCGAGGCGGCGGCAGGAGCGGCGGCCTTGGCGAGTGCAGCGGCCGGAGTTGGTGGCAGGAGCGGCGGCCTAGGCCGAGGGAGCGGCCCGAGTGGTGGCCGAGGCGGCGGCCGGAGTGGTGGCGGGGGCGGCGGTCTAGGCCGAGGCGGCGGCCGGAGTGGTAGTGGTGGCCGGGGCGGCGGCCTCGGCGGGTGCGGGCCAGGCGAGCAGGGTGTCGCAGACCTCGATCAGGCGGTGGCGGAGGGGAGCGGTGCGGCGGGCGAAGTCGGCTTGCATCGCGGCGTACTCGGCGCGGCCGGGTGGGGTTTCGATGGCGATCGGGGTGTAGCCGAGTTCGGCGAGGTCGTAGGGGCTGGCTCGCATGTCCATCTCGCGGATCTCGGCGGCTAGGGCGAAGGAGTCGGCGATCAGTTCTGAGGGGACGAAGGGGTCCAGTTTGTAGGCCCACTTGTAGATGTCCATGCCGGCGTGGAGGCAGCCGGGCTGCTCGTTGGCGATCTGCTGTTCGCGGGTGGGGCGCAGGGTGTTGAGTGGTTCGGCTTCGGGGGTGAAGAAGCGGTAGGCGTCGTAGTGCGAGCAGCGGATGTTCTGGGTCTCGACGACCTGGTCGGTGCCTGGGGAGCCCAGGCGGAGGCGGCGTGCCGAGTGGCGCACCCGCTCGGGCTCCTGGCGGTAGACCATGGCCCACTCGTGGAGGCCGAAGCAGGCCAGGCGGGGCTCGCGGGCGGCGGTGGCGGTGAGGAGCGCGCGGATGAACTCGGCGGTGCGGCGGCGGGCGTCGGTGAACTCGGCGGGGTCGAGGGTGACGCCGTCGGGGGTCTCGGTGTAGCCGCGCCAGGACAGGCGCTCGCGGGCCGCGTCGCCGGACAGGGTCACGCCGATGCCGGGGTGCCAGCGCAGGAGGCGCGCGGGGCGGTGCGAGTAGTACGTGAACAGGAAGTCCATCACCGGGTGCGCCTCGTTGCCGGCGCGGCGGCGCAGGTGGGGCTCGGTCCAGGCGGCGACGCGGGTGTGGTGCTCGGCCTCGCGGGCCCGCCAGACGGATTCGGGGAGGACGAGTGGGGTGATGTGCTGCTCGGCCCGGTCCACGCTCACGCTTCGACGGTACCCGGTGCGGTGGGCAGGGCCGAATCGTGATGCCGGCTGAAAAGCGATGTGGGCCGAGCTGCGTATTGCAGCTCGGCCCAGCGGCATGCGACGGCTAGGCCGCAGAGGAGGACGCGCTGCTCGACGAGCCGGTCGACGTCGGCGAGGCGTGGCCGGTGCTCGACGGGCCGGTCGGGGTCGGGGCGCTCGGCACGCTCGGGGTGGCCGGAGCACTCGGGGTACCCGGCGTGCTCGGCGTGGCCGGAGCACTCGGAGCACTCGGCGTGCCGGGCGTGCTCGGCGCGCCCGGAGCACTCGGCGCGGACGGCGCACCCGAGCTGCTCGTCGGCACGCTCGGCGTCCCGCTCCCGTCCTGCGAAGCCTGCGCCGCGGCCTCCTCCTGCTTCACGATCGCGACGAAGTCCGCGCTCTGGCTGTCCGGGATCGGCGTCACCGCCACCTTGGTGCCCCAGTCGCTGTAATCGATCTCCCCGGTCATCGAACCGATCGACGTGCTCTCGGTGAACGTCATCGCGACCGGCAGCCCGTCGGCCCGCAGCCACACGTCGTACGCCAGCTTCGTCACCGCGCCCTGGGCCAGGGCGCTGCCGACCACGTCGGCGCCGTCCTGGGTGAGGCCGGTCCGGCCGGCGATGTTCGGGTCGGTGGCGTCCACGCCGGCCACGGCGCCGGAGTAGTGCACCGTCTGCACGCCCGCGTGCTGCTCGGTGCCCACCACGTGCAGGTCCCGCGCGGCGGCCAGCAGGGTCAGGCCCTTGTTCGGGGAGGTGTTCTCCAGCACGTCGGCGCCGAAGTTGGCGGTGTTCGGGTCGGCGGCCATGGCCTGCAGGTCCATCTTCATCCACTGCTTGCCGTTCATCTGCGCGGCCATCAGCGGGTCGCCGCCCATCTGCACGTACATCACGTCGTCGGCGAAGCGCAGCGGGAGGGGCTGCGCCGGCTGCGCGCTCGGGTCGCCGGAGCTCATCGCCATCGTGCCCTGCAGCGTCGGGTGCCCGTCGAAGGTCGCCACCACGTCGTCGGTCTCGGTGGCGGTCGGCGCTACCAGCACCGTGTGCACCTTCGCGCTCGGGTGCGCTGCGACGGCGCGGGTCGCGGCCTGGATCGCGTCCTGGGCGCTGAGCGAGGACAGCTGCGCGAAGGACTGCGGCGTGCCGTCCGACGCCTTCAGGGAGCAACCGGTGAGCGAGGACGCGGCCACGGCCGCCAGCACGGCGCCGGACCATATCTGCTTGCGGGGCATGTGTTTCCCACCCTTGATCGTGCTTGATCGTGAAAGCTGAAGAGCGGGGGAATCCTAGCGTTATCGCAGATCAGAGGACCGCGTGGGGGTCGAGACAAGATCGTTGATCAGGGAAAGAAGTCGATCTGACAGAGCGAAAAAGCGGCGGCGCCGGCCGAAAAAGCCGGCGCCGCCGCCACCTCAAGCTCATCAAGACCAGCCGAACGTCAAGCCCAGCCGTTCATCGGGCCCAGCCGTTCATCAAGCCCAGCCCTTCATCACGCCCAGAGCTGGCCCTCGATCCGATCCTCGGCCTCGTCGAGCGTCCCCTCGTAAGCGCCGGTGGACAGGTACTTCCACCCGCCGTCGGCGACGATGAACGCGATCTCCGCGCCCTCCCCCGCCTCGACGGCCTTGCGCGCGATGCCGAGCGCCGCGTGCAGCGCGCAGCCGGTGGAGATGCCCGCGAAGATGCCCTCGGCCGCCAGCAGTTCCCGGGTACGCCGCAGCGCGTCGTGCGCGCCGACCGAGAAGCGCGTGGTCAGCACCGACTCGTCGTACAGCTCCGGGACGAAGCCCTCGTCGAGGTTGCGCAGGCCGTAGATCAGCTCGTCGTAGCGCGGCTCGGCGGCGACGATCTGCACGTCCGGCTTCTGCTCGCGCAGGTAGCGGCCGACGCCCATCAGCGTGCCGGTGGTGCCCAGGCCCGCCACGAAGTGCGTGATCGTGGGCAGGTCGGCCAGCAGCTCCGGGCCGGTGCCGTGGTAGTGCGCCAGGGCGTTGGCCGGGTTGCCGTACTGGTAGGGCATGACCCAGTCGGGGTGTTCGGCGGCCAGTTCCTTGGCCACCCGGACCGCCTCGTTGGAGCCGCCGGCGGCGTTCGAGGAGATGATCTCGGCGCCGTACATGCGCAGGATCTGCCGGCGCTCCTCGGAGGTGTTCTCCGGCATGACGCAGATCAGCTTGTAGCCCTTGAGCTTGGCGACCATCGCCAGGCCGATGCCGGTGTTGCCGGAGGTCGGCTCCAGGATGGTGTCCCCGGGCTTGAGCCGGCCCTCCTTCTCGGCGGACTCGATCAGCCCCAGGGCCACGCGGTCCTTGACCGAGCCGGTCGGGTTGCGGTCCTCCAGCTTGGCCCACAGCCGCACCTCCGGCGACGGCGAGAGGTGCGGCAGCCCGATGAGCGGGGTGTGGCCCACGGAGTCCAGGAGCGAGTCGTAGCGCATCGTCGGCGCCCTCGTGCTCTTCCCGCGTCCCGGGCCTCAGCCGCCGGCGACGGCGGGCAGCACGGTGACGGCGTCCCCGTCGACCAGCGGGGTCTCCAGGCCGCCGAGGAAGCGCACGTCCTCGTCGTTCTTGTAGACGTTGACGAACCGGCGCAGCTGGCCGGCGTCCAGCAGCCGGTCGCCGAGCCCGGGGTGCCGGGCGTCCAGGTCGGTGATCAGGTCGGCGAGGGTGCTGCCCTCGGCCTCGACGCGCTTGGCGCCGTCGGTGTAGGTGCGCAGGATGGTCGGGATCGACACGTTGACGGACATGGCCGGTCATCTCCTCGTGGGAAAAGGGCGGAACAGGCGAGCAGGGCGTATGGGAGGCTCCGCGGGGAGGTCGCGCGCGACGAAGGCGGCCCGACTCGGCGGAACGGATGCGGTCGCGGGTTCAGGCGCCCCGGCGACACAGCGCGCTGGCCAGCCGGCCGAAGTCGACATGGCGGCGCGCGACGAGCAGCACCGTCGGGTCCATGCCGGGAGAACGCATGCCCCCATGATATTCATCCCGGCCGGACAGTGGACCCCTGTTCCCGAGCGGTGAGATACCCCCTACCGGGAGAAACCGACGGGCCCGCCGACACCCTGGAGAAGGCGCCGACAGGCCCGTCGCACGGTTCACCGTCGCGGGATTCACGGCTCACGGTTCAGGATTCATCGCTCACCGTTCGCCGGTCACGTCTCGGGCCGAGACCGACGTCACGCCCCCGGCACGCGGTCGGCGCGGTAGCGCTCGATCGCGGCGTTGGTCGAGGAGTCGTGCTCCAGCGGCGCGTCCGTGGACAGCTCGGGGACGATCTTCTTCGCCAGCACCTTGCCGAGCTCGACGCCCCACTGGTCGAAGGAGTCGATGTCCCAGACCGCGCCCTGGACGAACACCTTGTGCTCGTACAGCGCGACCAGCTGGCCCAGGATCGCCGGGGTCAGCCGCTGCGCGGTGACCGTGGTGGTCGGGTGGTTGCCGCGGAAGGTGCGGTGCGGGACCTGCGCGGCCGGCACGCCCTCGGCCTCGACCTGCTCACGGGTCTTGCCGAAGGCCAGGGCCTCGGTCTGGGCGAAGAAGTTCGCCATCAGGGCGTCGTGCTGGCCGAACGGGTCGGTGCCCTCGATCGGCCGGTCGAAGCCGATGAAGTCGGCCGGGATCAGCGCGGTGCCCTGGTGGATCAGCTGGTAGTAGGCGTGCTGGCCGTTGGTGCCGGGGGTGCCCCAGACGATCGGGCCGGTCTCCCACTGCACCGGCTCGCCGTCGCGCCGCGTCGACTTGCCGTTGGACTCCATGTCCAGCTGCTGCAGGTACGCGGTGAACTTCGAGAGGTAGTGCGAGTACGGCAGGACCGCGAGAGTCTGCGCGTCCCAGAAGTTGCGGTACCAGACACCGATCAGGCCCAGCAGCAGCGGCAGGTTCTGCTCCGGCGGCGCGGTGCGGAAGTGCTCGTCGATGGTGTGGAAGCCCTGGAGCATCTCCTCGAAGCGCTCCGGGCCGATGGCGATCATCAGCGACAGGCCGATGGCCGAGTCGTAGGAGTAGCGGCCGCCGACCCAGTCCCAGAACCCGAACATGTTGTCGGTGTCGATGCCGAATGCGGAGACGCCCTCGGCGTTGGTGGACACCGCGACGAAGTGCTTGGCGACCGCGGACTCGTCGCCGCCAAGACCTGCGAGCAGCCACTTCTTCGCGGAGGTGGCGTTCGTGACGGTCTCGACCGTGGTGAAGGTCTTGGAGGAGACGATGAACAGCGTCTCGGCCGGGTCCAGGTCGTGCGTGGCCTCGTACAGGTCGGCGCCGTCGACGTTGGAGACGAAGCGGAACTGCATGTCGCGCATGCTGTACGGCTTGAGCGCCTCGTAGGCCATCGCCGGGCCCAGGTCCGAGCCGCCGATGCCGATGTTGACGACGGTCTTGATGCGCTTGCCGGTGGCGCCGGTCCACTCCCCGCCGCGCACGCGGGCGGAGAACGCGGCCATGCGGTGCAGCACCTCGTGCACCTCGGGCACCACGTCGGCGCCGTCGACCTCGATGCGCTCGGTCTCCGGGGCGCGCAGCGCGACGTGCAGCACGGCGCGGTCCTCGGTGAGGTTGATCTTCTCGCCGCGGAACATCCGGTCCCGCAGCTCGAACACCCCGCGCTCGCGCGCCAGGTCCAGCAGCAGCCGCAGGGTCTCGTCGGTGACCAGCTGCTTGGAGTAGTCCACCGACAGGTCCCCGGCCTGCGCGAAGAAGCGCTCGGCGCGGCCCGGGTCGGTGTTGAACAGCTCGCGCAGGTTCACCCGGTCGAACTCCGCGTGGTGCGCCTCCAGCGCCTTCCACTGCGGCAGATCGGTGAGTTTCTCGGTCATCGGCGTCCTCCTAGCGACGTGCTGTATCGGCATCAAAACCCTATCGCCGCACCCGCACGGAAGCGTGGGCGGCGAGGTGAACGGGTAGGGTCCGGCGGTTATGACGATCATCGACGAGGACCGGGACGCGCGCTTGGCCGAGGCCGTGGCCCTGCGCACCGCCGGGGAACCCGAGCAGGCGCGGCAGCTGCTGGTCGTCCTGAGCGCCGAGTTCCCGGCGGACGCCGAGGTGGCGTATCAGACCGCGTGGGTCCACGACGTGCTCGGCCTGGAGGTCGAGGCGGTGCCGTTCTACGAGCGCGCACTCGCCGGCCAGGGACTGTCGGGGGACGACAAGCGCGGGGCGCTGCTCGGGTACGGCAGCACCCTGCGAGGGCTGGGACGGTATCCGGAGGCGGTCGAGGTGTTCCGGCGCGGGATCGTGGAGTTCCCCGAAGACAATGCGCTGCGGACGTTCTGCGCGATGGCGCTCTACAACGTTGGTGAGCATCACGACGCGATGCGGACACTCCTGGAAGTGCTCGCGGCAACAAGCTCGGACCCCGGGATCCAGCGCTACCGCCGCGCCATCGAGCACTACGCGACGGACCTCGACGCCGTCGAGTAGCAAGATCGCGCAGGTCGGAACAGCCCCTGTGCCGAAACTGTGCGCGTTCGGTGATCACGCCGGTACCGGGTCGACACGTGCCTATGCTGAACCGGTGACCAGCATTCTCGTCGTCGAGGACGAACCGACCCTCGCCGAGGCGATCGCGGCCCGCCTGCGCGCCGAAGGCTTCGCCACGCACCTGGCCGGCGACGGCCCGGCGGCGGTGCGCACGGCTCAGGAGCACCTGCCGGACCTGATCGTGCTGGACGTCATGCTGCCCGGCTTCGACGGCCTGGAGGTGTGCCGCCGGATCCAGGCCGAGCGGGCCGTCCCGGTGCTCATGGTCACCGCCCGCGACGACGAGAGCGACCTGATCGAGGGCCTGCGCACCGGCGCCGACGACTACCTGACCAAGCCGTTCTCCATGCGGGAGCTGATCGCGCGGGTGCACGCGCTGCTGCGGCGGGTAGAGCGCGCCGCGGAGCTCGGGGCCGGCGGCGGCGTCGAGGGCGCCGGCGGCGGCAAACTCATCCCCATCGGGACCGGGTTCGGGCCGGGCACGGCCGCCGCCGTCCGCACCCCGCGGCCGCTGCGCTTCATGGCCATCGGCACCAGCGCCGGCGCGCGGATGCTGGAGATCGACCCGGCGCAGCGCCGGGTGCGGGTCGGGGCCGGGCGCTCGCAGGACGAGGCGCACCTGACCCCCACCGAGTTCGACCTGCTCGCCTGCCTGGCCGGCCAGCCGCGCACCGTGCTCACCCGGGAGAAACTGCTGGCCGAGGTGTGGGACTGGCTGGACGCCTCTGGCACCCGCACCGTGGACAGCCATGTGAAGGCCGTGCGCCGCAAGATCGGCGCGGACTGGATCCGCACGGTCCACGGCGTCGGCTACGCGCTGGAGGCCGAGCCGGTCCTCGGCGACACCAGCCTGGAGGCGGCCGGACGATGAACTCCCGCGTCTCACTGCGCTTCGGCACCCGGGTCACCACCTTGAACGCCGCCTCGCGCAAGGTCGGCGGCACCGTCGTGGACCGCGCTCGCGAAGTGCGCCCGCTGGACCGCTTCCACAGCATCAAGGTCAAGCTCGGCGTGCTGGTCGTGGCCTCGGTGTCGGTGGTCGGCGTGTTCACCGCGATCGGGGTCTCGGCCGGCATCCAGGCCCGGTACGTGGTCAGCGTCGCGGTGATCCTGTCGCTGGGCGTCACGCAGATCCTGGCGCACGGCATGACCAGCCCGCTGCGCTCGATGGCCGACGCCGTCTCGCGCATCGCCCGCGGCGACTACAGCCGCCGCGTCACCACCTCCAACTCCCGGGACGAGGTCGGGCAGCTGGCGACCGCGTTCAACCTGATGGCCGCCGACCTGGAGGCGGTGGACCGGCAGCGCAAGGAGCTGATCGCGAACGTCTCGCACGAGCTGCGCACGCCGATCTCGGCGCTGCGCGCGGTGCTGGAGAACGTCGTGGACGGCGTCACCGAGCCGGACCCGCCGACCATGCGGCTCGCGCTGGAGCAGGCCGAGCGGCTGGGCCGGCTGGTCAGCACCCTGCTGGACCTGTCGCGGATCGACGCCGGGGCGGTCGAGCTGGACCGCGAGGACGTGGCGCTGGAGGAGTTCCTGGCCACCGTGGCCCGCGAGGCCACGGTCTCGATGCTGACCCGGGACGCCGCCGACCGGCGCCCCTACACGGTCGTGGACGTGGTCCCGGCCGAGCTCACCGTGCGCGCCGACCGCGAGCGCCTGCACCAGGTCGCCGCCAATCTGCTGGACAACGCGGTCCGGCACTCCCCGCCCGGCGGCAAGGTGACGCTGCGGGCCCGGCGGCTGGAGGAGGGCGGCGTCCGCGTCGAGGTGTGCGACCAGGGCCCCGGCATCCCGCAGGGCGAGCGGGTGCGGGTCTTCGACCGGTTCGACCGCGGCTCGCGGCAGGCCGCGGACGGCGGCACCGGGCTCGGGCTGGCGATCGCGCGCTGGGTGGTGGATCTGCACGGCGGACGGATCTCGGTGGCCGAGCCGGTCGTGCCGGCGCCCGTCGGCGGTCCCGACGATCACGACGGTCCCGGCAATCTCGGCAATCTCGGCAATACCGGTGCTCCGGGCGGCCCGGCCGACTCCCGGCACGGCGCCGCCGCCGCGTCCGGCCATCCGGTAGCCGTCGGCGCGCAACCCGGATGTGTCATCCGCGTCGATCTGCCGTAACCGGACCGGTGAGCACAACGCACTAATGTGCGGCCCGGGTGTGAATCTGGTCACTCCTGACCACCGCGTCGCCACCTGCCCCTAGTCACATGGAGGGATTTTCCCCGCACCGCGGTGTGATCAGTGCCTCGAACCCGGGGCGCGACTGCAATAAAGCCCCACATCGGCGTAGCCTGGATGACCGCTATACGTCTACGGCCGG
The DNA here is from genome assembly GCF_041262085.1 of Catenulispora sp. GAS73. Lineage (NCBI taxonomy): Bacteria > Bacillati > Actinomycetota > Actinomycetes > Catenulisporales > Catenulisporaceae > Catenulispora > Catenulispora sp. GAS73. The sequence continues at coordinate 48,166 of NZ_JBGCCM010000014.1, read as the reverse complement.
AGCCGGTCGTAGCCGCCGTGCACTCCTATACGCACCCACGCGGAAGAGGGCGGAAACCGCCGTGTCGCCACAGCCGTCGCAGCAGGCAACCACCGATCAGACTGCCGGTACTCCGGGCTCCACGCCGGGGCACACCCTGGCCGAGTTCGGCCCGAACGAGTGGCTGGTGGACGAGATCTACCAGCAGTTCCTGCGCGACCCCGAAAGCGTGGACCGCGCGTGGTGGGACTTCTTCAACGACTACCAGCCCACGGACAGCTCTGCCGCCGCGCAGGCTCTTGCCCCCGTTGCGAAGGTTGATAACCCCGAAGTGACTGTGACCTCCGACACATCGGCCCCCGCCCAGCCCGCCGCCCCGGCGGCGCCGGCCGCCCTCGCGGCGGTGCCGGCCCCGGCCCAGGCCCCCGCCCAGGCGGCTCCCGCGACTCCGGCGGCGCCCGCCGCCCCGGCCCCCGCGGCTCCGACCGCCCCGGTCCAGGTCCCGCGGGACGCGGCGACCACCGCCGCCCCGGCCCCGGCCGGCGGCAGCGCGGGCACCACCACGGCGGTCCTGAAGGGCCCGGCGGCCCGCGTGGTCACCAACATGGAGGCCTCCCTGGAGGTCCCGACCGCGACCAGCGTGCGCGCCGTCCCGGCCAAGCTGCTGATCGACAACCGCATCGTCATCAACAACCACCTGAAGCGGGCCCGCGGCGGCAAGGTCTCCTTCACCCACATCATCGGCTACGCCCTGGCGCAGGCGCTCAAGGCGATGCCGGAGATGAACCGCTCCTACACCACGGAGAACGGCAAGCCCGCGGTCGTCACCCCGGCGCACGTCAACGTCGGCCTGGCCATCGACCAGGTGAAGCCGGACGGCACCCGGCAGCTGCTGGTGCCCTCCATCAAGGGCGCCGAGCTCATGGACTTCCGCGAGTTCTGGCAGGCCTACGAGGACGTGGTCCGCCGCGCCCGGAACAACAAGCTCACCCCGGACGACTTCGCCGGCACCACGATCTCGCTGACCAACCCGGGCACCATCGGCACCGTGCACTCCGTGCCGCGCCTGATGAAGGGCCAGGGCACGATCCTGGGCGTCGGGGCGATGGAGTACCCGGCCGAGTACCAGGGCACCAGCGAGGAGACGCTGTCCCGGCTGGCGGTCAGCAAGGTCATGACCCTGACCTCGACCTACGACCACCGGATCATCCAGGGCGCGCAGTCCGGCGACTTCTTGCGGATCATCCACCAGCTGCTGCTGGGCGAGGACGGCTTCTACGACAAGCTCTTCGAGTCGCTGCGCATCCCCTACGAGCCGGTCCGCTGGATCCAGGACATCTCGGCCTCGCACGAGGACGACATCAACAAGACCGCGCGCGTGCAGGAGCTCATCGAGTCCTACCGCACCCGCGGGCACCTGATGGCCGACACCGACCCGCTGGAGTACAAGCAGCGCCGGCACCCGGACCTGGACGTGGTCAGCCACGGCCTGACCCTGTGGGACCTGGAGCGCGAGTTCGCCACCGGCGGCTTCGGCGGCAAGAAGATCATGAAGCTGCGCGACGTGCTCGGCGTGCTGCGCGACTCCTACTGCCGCACCATCGGCATCGAGTACATGCACATCCAGTCCCCGGACGAGCGCAAGTGGATCCAGAACCGGGTGGAGCACGGCTACGCCAAGCCGGACCGCACCGAGCAGCTGCGGATCCTGGAGCGCCTGAACGCCGCCGAGGCCTTCGAGACCTTCCTGCAGGTCAAGTTCATGGGCCAGAAGCGGTTCTCGCTGGAGGGCGGGGAGTCGGCGATCCCGCTGCTCGGCGAGATCCTGGCCGACGCCGCGCGCTCGGGCCTGGACGAGGTCGCGATCGGCATGGCCCACCGCGGCCGGCTCAACGTGCTGACGAACATCGTCGGCAAGGAGTACGCCGAGGTCTTCCGCGAGTTCGAGGGCAACCTGGACCCCAAGAGCATGCACGGCTCCGGCGACGTGAAGTACCACCTGGGCGCCTCGGGCTCGTTCACCGCGCTCGACGGCTCGGAGATCGCGGTGACGCTGGCCGCGAACCCCTCGCACCTGGAGACCGTGGACCCGGTCCTGGAGGGCATCGTCCGCGCCAAGCAGGACATCATCGACAAGGCCTCGGCCGGCTTCACCGTGCTGCCGCTGCTGATCCACGGCGACGCCGCGTTCGCCGGGCAGGGCGTGGTGGCCGAGACCCTGAACCTGTCGCAGCTGCGCGGCTACCGCACCGGCGGCACGGTGCACCTGGTGATCAACAACCAGGTCGGCTTCACCACCTCGCCGGCCGCCTCGCGCTCCTCGATCTACGCCACCGACGTGGCGCGGATGATCGAGGCGCCGATCTTCCACGTGAACGGCGACGACCCCGAGGCCTGCGTGCGGGTCGCGCAGCTGGCCTTCGACTACCGCCAGGCGTTCAACAAGGACGTCGTCATCGACATGATCTGCTACCGCCGCCGCGGCCACAACGAGGGCGACGACCCGTCGATGACGCAGCCGCTGATGTACAACCTCATCGAGGCCAAGCGCAGCGTCCGCAAGCTCTACACCGAGGGCCTGATCGGCCGCGGCGACATCACCCTGGAAGAGGCCGAGGAGGCCCTGCGCAACTACCAGGGCCAGCTGGAGCGGGTGTTCGCGGAGACCAAGGAGGTCTCCAAGGCCCCGGTCTCGGCGACCTTCGCCGTGGACGTGCAGCCCTACCCGGCGCAGGTGGACACCGCGATCAGCGAGCAGACCGTCAAGGTCATCGCCGACTCGCAGGTCTCGCTGCCCGACGGCTTCACCCCGCACCCGAAGGTGCTGCAGCCGCTGCAGAAGCGGGCGCAGATGATCACCGACGACAAGATCGACTGGGGCATGGGCGAGACCCTGGCCTTCGGCTCGCTGCTGATGGAGGGCGTCCCGGTCCGGCTGGCCGGCCAGGACTCCCGGCGCGGCACCTTCGTGCAGCGCCAGCACGTGCTGGTGGACCGGGAGAACGCCACCGAGTACACCCCGCTGTCGAACCTGACCCCGGACCAGGCCAAGTACACGGTCTACGACTCGCTGCTGAGCGAGTACGCGGCCCTGGGCTTCGAGTACGGCTACTCGGTGGCCCGCACGAACGCCCTGGTGCTGTGGGAGGCGCAGTTCGGCGACTTCGTCAACGGCGCGCAGTCGGTCATCGACGAGTACATCTCTAGCGGCGAGCAGAAGTGGGGCCAGCGCTCCGGCGTGGTGCTGCTGCTGCCGCACGGCTACGAGGGCCAGGGCCCGGACCACTCCTCGGCCCGCCCCGAGCGCTTCCTGCAGATGTGCGCGCAGAACAACATGACCGTGGCGATGCCCTCGAACCCGGCGTCCTACTTCCATCTGCTGCGCTGGCAGGCGCACAACCCGGCGCACAAGCCGCTGGTGGTGTTCACGCCGAAGTCGATGCTGCGCCTGAAGGACGCGGTCTCGCCGGTGGCGGACTTCACCTCCGGCCGCTTCGAGCCGGTGCTGCCGGACGTCACGGTCGACCCGGCCGGCGTGCGCCGCGCGCTGCTGGTCTCCGGCAAGCTCTACTGGGAGCTGGCGGCCAAGCGGGCCAAGGCGGGCATCACCGACACCGCGATCATCCGGGTGGAGCGGCTGCACCCGCTGCCGGCCGCCGAGATCGCCTCGGCGCTGGCCAGCTACGGCCCGGACGTGGACCTGCGCTGGGTCCAGGAGGAGCCGGCCAACCAGGGCGTGTGGCCGTTCGTGGCGATGAACCTGCCGGCCGCCCTGGGCCGCGGCCTGACGGTGGTCTCGCGGGCCGCCGCCTCGTCCCCGGCGGTGGGCTCGGGCAAGCGCCACGCGGTGGAGCAGGCCCAGCTGGTCGAGGACGCTTTCGCCGGCTGATCTGAAAGCGTCGTACGGGGTGGGATCTGCGCTTCGGCGCGGGTCCCACCCTTTTGCATAGGAACTCAGAGCTCTTTCATAGCGAACGGGTAAAGCATGTACTTCACGGACCGCGGTATCGAGGAACTGGAGAAGCGCCGGGGGGACGAGGAGGTGTCGCTGGGCTGGCTCGCCGAGCAACTGCGCACCTTCACCGACCTGAACCCGGAGTTCGAGGCGGCGGTGGACCGGCTGGCCACCTGGCTGGCGCGGCTGGACGACGACGAGGACTGAGCAGCGTTCAGATGCCGCGTTCGTCCTGGTCAGACCGGGGTACTTGCCCTCGGGCGCAACGCGATATATCGTCTCCTACAGAGACGCGATACATCGTGAAAGGGCCCTGGTGATGACGAGACACGAGCTGAGCGGGCCGGACCGGCTCGCCTTCGAGGGGATCCACCGGCTGAAAGTCGTCACCACCTCGGGCAAGGTCGACGTGGTGGGGGCCGGCGAGGACGGCGCGGCGGTGGTGGACGTGACCCGGGTCAAGGGCGAGGAGCCCCTGGTGGTCGCGGACGAGGACGGCGAGCTGACGGTCCGGCACGGCGAGTTCCGGCCGAACGTGCTCGGGTGGCTGATGCACGGCCGCAAGATCGAGGCCGACATCTCGATCCAGGTGCCGCCGGACTGCCTGGTGGACGTCACGGTGGTCTCCGGGCCGCTGGTGGTGTCGAACCTGCACGAGCGGACCCGGGTCCAGGGCGTGTCCGGCGAGATCACGCTGGCGCAGCTGCACGGGCCCACCGACGTCAAGACGGTCTCCGGGGCGATCACCGCCGAGAACGTCACCGACGACCTGAGCGCGCACACCGTCTCCGGGGCGATCACCGTCATCGCCCTGGGCTCGCAGAACACGATCAAGGCGGGCACCACGTCGGGCGCGATCACCGTGGACCTGGAGGACGGCACCGACGCCCCGCGCCTGGAGCTGAACGTGGTCTCCGGCCAGGTGATAGTCCGCGCGCCGGAGGACGCCAACCTGGAAGTGGACATGTCCACGATGAGCGGCCGGACCGTCACCACCTTCGACGGTCTGGATTCGGCGGCACTGTTCGGCAACAAGCAGATCCCCTTCACCAAGCCGCGCCAGTTGTCCGGACGCCTGGGCACCGGGCAGGGACGCCTGAAGGCCAGAGCGGTGTCCGGTGACATGACGCTGCTGAGAAGGGCAGTCGACCCCGAGGCGATGTTCTCGGTGGACGGCGAAGATGGAGAGGATCGTTAGATGGCACCCGTCTTCGGACACGGACGACTGCGGCTGTACCTGTTGAAGCTGCTCGCCGAGAGCCCCAAACACGGGTACGAGATCATCCAGCAGCTCAAGGAGCGGTTCCAGGGCCTGTACGCGCCCAGCGCCGGCACGGTGTACCCGCGGCTGTCGCGGCTGGAGAGCGAGGGCCTGATCCGGCACGAGACCGACGAGCGCGGCCGCAAGGTGTACCACATCACCGACGCCGGCCGCACCGAGCTCGCCGCGCGCGCCGACGACATGGACGCGCTGGAGACCGAGATCCGCGAGTCGGTCAGCAGCCTGGCCGAGGAGATCCGCGACGAGGTCAAGGAGTCGGCGCGGCACATTCAGGAGGAGCTGCGCGCCGAGGCCGCCGAGGCTCGTACCGAGGCCCGCACGGACTCCGCGAAGAGCCGCGGCGGCGCCGCGCACGCCCCGGCGCATCCTCCGGCGGACCGCTCGCAGTGGGGCAAGGACGAGTGGCGCGAGTGGAAGCGCGCGCAGAACGACTGGAAGGAACAGTGGAAGGACCAGTGGGCCGCGCAGTGGCGGGAGCACTGGCAGGACGAGGCCTCGCGCTGGCAGCGCTTCGCGCAGGACAGCGTGGACGACTGGACCGGCCGGCGCTCGCGCGACCGGGCGGACCGGGAACAGCTGGACGAGCTGCGGGCCACGTTCATGCGGTTCCGGGACGAGGTGCGGACGATGGCCCGCGAGCACCGGGACGACATCCCGGTGTCGCAGGATCAGCTGAACGCCGCGCGTGAGGTGCTGGAGCGGGCCGCGCGGGAGCTGCGGGACATCTTCCGGGGCTGACAGGACGAGCCGGAACCGGTTCCGACCGGTTCGGTTTGAGGGGGATGACGGCGTGTGCCGTGGGCTTCGGTCCGCGGCACGCGCCGTCAGCGTCTTACGGCATCATGGGCCGTGGGAGGGAGCCACCGTGATCGCAGGATTGATCGACGCTTTGCACTTCGCGCACCCTGACGACGCCTCGGCGGTGCTGCACGGCCTCGACGACGCGCAGATCGCTGAAGGGATCGCGCAGGCTTCGCTTCCCATATCCGTGGCGGTCAGCGACTTCGTGCTCGAACAGCCTTCTTCCGCCCCAACCGTCGCCCTGGCCCGGCGGGCGCTGGCCGACGAGACCGTGGCCGACCCGGACGCCGTGCTGCGTGCGCTGCTCCGGCTGGCGGATCCCGCGGTCGACGAGGTGCTGGTCCGGACCGTGGGGAAGCGGTCGCGGGCCTGGATCCTGGCCGCGCTGGTGCGGGACCGGCGCGGGGCGGACGGCCGGCCGGTCATCGCGCCGGGCGTGAAGAAGTTCCTGCGGAACCAGCTCGCACGCGCCGAGCGACGGCACGCCGACCGGCACTCGCCGATGCCGGCGCGGGTCGAGACCGACCTGACGGTGGCCGCGTGCTCCGCGGACGACATCGGCCTGGCGACCACGGCGCTGCCGCTGGCCATCCACCTGCGGCAGGTGGGCGCCGTGGTGCGGGGGCTGCGGACGCTGCGCGACCACGGGCTCCTGGACGACGTGTGGCAGGACGAGCTGCGCGAGCGGGTCACCACGGTCATGGCGGCGGGGGCGTCGTACTACGCGCCGTGGTGGGAGACGGTGCTCGCCTTCGGGGACACCGGCGACGACGCGGAGCTGGACAAGGCGCCGCGGCCGCTGCGCACCGCCAGCCTGCCGCCGGCCGAGGAGGCGGATTCCTGGACCGCGCCGAACGTCGGGTCGCAGCACTACGCGATGGCGTGGGACGCGGTACTGGCGTACGCGTCGGTGGTCGGCACCGGCGAGGAGTGGACGCAGGCCGGACAGGCGACGTCGCGCGGCCTGGACGAGGCGGCGGCGCGCGAGGACGTGCCGCAGGACGTGCGGGAGCTGTTCGAGGCGCGGTATCCGCGTGCGGTGTTCTGGGCGGCGCGGCCGGATGTGGAGACGGTGCGGCGGGCGCGCGGGGCGGGCGGGACAACCGGGGCGCTGAACCCGGCGATGCGGCACTTCGCGACCCGCGAGCTGCTGCGCCGAGGTCTCCTGCACGGTTCGCTGAGCGCGGCGGAGGTGGTGGCGCACGCGGCGCCGGCGGCGGACGTGCTGGCGTTGGCGCTGCCCACGCCGCCGGGGCTGGCGGAGTACTACACAGCGAAGGGCAAGAACAGCTTCGCGCCGCACTTCGTCACCATCCCGGAGCAGGCCGAGGAGCGGTACCAGGCGGGGCTGCGCGCGGCGGTCGCCGAGGCGATCGGGCCGGACGCGGGGCGCTGGCTCAGGGTGCTGACGCGGGTCGCGGCGTGGGAGGGCAGCCTGGCCGGACCGGGCGGACTGCTGGAGGCGGTGGACGCCGGGGCGCCGCTGCCGGCGCGGCGTGCGGGGCGGTGGCCTCGGGGGGTGGATCCGGCGGCGGTACTGCTGGAGGTGGCGCCGGCTGCTGTGGTCGCGGCTTTGGTGGAGGCAGCGGGATTTGGCGCTGCTGAAGAGCACTCAATCGCCGAGGCAGTGGGAACCAACGCTGCCGAAGAGCATGCAACTGCCGAGCCAGTGCGATCATCCGACCCCGAAGTCCGCGCACTGATCGGCGTCCTCACCCGCATCCTGGACCGCGGCCCCGAGCCGCGCTGGCTGCTGGACCTCGCCGTGGGCCCGCACGGGACCCCGGCCATGCGGCTGGCCGCGGCGCGGAATCCGGCGGCGTCCGTCGGCACGCTGTGGCGTCTGGCCGACCGCGAGCCCGCGGAGCCCGGCGTGCTGGCGGCGGTGTACCTGCATCCGCTCGCGTCGCTGGAGCTGCGGATCGCGGCGGTGGTGCGCTCCGAAGCCGTGGGCGGCATCTATCCCGCGCTCGTGCAGCGCCTGGTGACGCGCTACGCCGAGCCCGCGCTGCTGCAGCCGGCCCTGGAGTCGCACGACCCGGAGTTGCTGCACGCCGTCCTGCGGCGCAGCAACCGCTCGCTGCAGACCGATCGCCGCATCGTCGCCTACGCGCGCCTGGCCGCGGCCGCCGGGCCGGAGCCGGTGTGGGCGCTGGAACTGGAGCGTGCCGGGAGCCTGGAGAAGATGCACGAGGCGGTCCGCGCCTCGATGAGCGAGCACAGCGACGAGCCTCTGCGCGCGGCGGCCACCGGCATCTCGCGGCCGGATCCGGAGCGCGTGACGGCGCTGTGGGACGCCGGCTTCCAGCCCGCGCGCCCGAACACCGCCGACCTGGTCCGCGAGCACCTCGACGGCCGCCCCGAGCGCTGGATGCGCCTCGCCGAGGACGGCGTCACGCTCCACGGCCTGCTCGCGGAGTTCGAGGGCGTGGGATCCGAGAGCACCGGGTCTGAGCACGCCGATCAGCACCTGCCGCAGCCACGTCAAAGCTCCGACATGCCCGCGCCCCACACCCCGCGCGAGCCCAGGGCCCGCCTGAGCCAGACCCCGAGCCTGCTCCCGCCCCTCCCCCGCAGCGAGCCCCCGAAGCCGCCGGCCCCGTGAGCGCCCCGACTCGTGCAATGGGCAACAGCCCAATCGGTTCGACCGACGGGCCGCGACATAGAAGACTTGTGTCAGGCCGCAGCACCGCGCAGGAGGACGCCGCATGAAGACCCACGAGTCGGGCCGCCGCTCGCGTCGCCTGCCGGTCAGCGCCACCGACCGCAAGGCGCTGGCGGCGTGGCACCCGGCCGAGCCGGCGACGGTCGCCGAGGCCGTGCGGCTGAAGGAGGCGGCGCTCGTCGACTTCGGCATGGAGTCCTCGGCGGTGGCCGGGTGGATCTACTCCAAGTGCACGCACCAGATACCGACCACCGCCATCGACACCGCGGCGGTGATGGCCGCCGGGGACGGCACCTGTCTGCTGCTGTTCAACCCGGACTTCTTCGTCGAGCTGGGGCTGGACGGGGTGAAGTTCGTGCTCTTCCACGAGGCGCGGCACCTGATCCAGCGGCACCTGTTCACCGAGCCGGAGCTGCGCGAGGACCCGGTCTTCGACATCGCCATCGAGAGCACGATCAACCACGTCGCGCTGACCCGGCTGCGGCGGGACGCGCTGCCGGTGGCGGACGGCAAGCCGACCGGCGTGGACCCGCGCAAGATCTTCGCGAGCTACCACGCGGACCTGACCGCGCAGGGCCTGAACCCGTTCTCCTACGAGGAGTTCATCCGCACCGACATGGGCTGCTACACCGAGCTGCGCCGGATGAAGCACCCGCCGAGCCCGCCGCCGGTCTGCATCCACGAGATCCTGCAGGAGCTGCAGGACGAGCTCGCCGACGCCGAGACCATCGAGCGGATCGGCAACGAGGTGCTGGCGAACGTGCTGCTGGCCGCCAAGCGCGGGGTGCGCGCGGCGCGCTCGGAACTGCTGGACCTCATCGACCGCACCGACGGCGCCACCGACCGGCTCGCCAAGCTCTGGGGCGACCTGGGTGCCGGGATGATCCGGGGCCAGACGCAGAAGACGCGGCGGGTGGACTGGTGGCAGCGCTGGCTGGTGGACGTACTGGCCTCCAAGCTGGCCGAGGGCGAGCGCCTGGTCTACCCGAAGAAGCGCGGCGCGGTGCTGGCCGCGCTCGGCGAGGACCCGATGCTGTCCCGGCGCGGGCCGGAGCGGCAGCGGGTGGTGGCGATCGCCGTGGACGCCTCCGGCTCGATGCCGCCGCCGGTGGTGGACTGGGTCGCCTCGCTGGTCGGGCAGCTGGACGGGGTCGAGGCGCACTGGCTGTCGTTCGACGCCGAGGTGGTGCCGTTCGCCCCGGGCGACCCGCTGGTCGGCGGCGGCGGGACCAGCTTCCAGGCGGTCGCCGACTACCTGGAGGGGCGCGCGCCGTCGGCCCGGACCGGGGAGCCGTTCGACGAGACGCTGGACGCCGTCATCATGGTGACCGACGGCATCGCCCCGCACATCACGCCGGCCGAGCCCGACAAGTGGATCTGGCTGATCACCGAGCACGGCGACGACTGGCCCGAGGGGCACACACCGCAGATGGCCTGTCACAAGGTACGAACGGGGGACCGTTGAGCGAGCACACCACCGGCCAGACCGCATGGGCGCCGGACGAGGAGCAGTTCACCGCCGGGTACGGCGGCGACCAGCTGCCGGGGCAGGGCGGGGGCGCCGGAGCGGGCGGGGCGGCCGGAGCGCCTGGACCGGGCGGGGCCGCCGGGGCCGCCGGGACCGCCGCGGGTCGGGCCGCCGCTCGGCCGTCAGCCCTGGAGGCGTTCATCGACGCGATGATCGACCTGGGCCAGACCGGGCAGATCTTCGGCGAGCACGGAATCGGCAAGACCGCGACCTTCGCCGCGCACATCAAGCAGGCGTACGACGACACCGAGCTGGTCTACGTCCCGGCCGCCAACCTGGCCCCCGACGACCTGCTGGTGAACGCCCCGGTGCGGGACCCGCGCACCGGGGAACTGGTGCTGCGGCAGCTGGTGATGCGCCAGCTCAAGCCGGGGCGCCGGTTCGTGCTGCTGATCGACGACTCGCTGCAGGCGGGCCCGGCGATCCAGTCGCAGCTGATGCAGATCGCCTGCAACTGGACCCTCGGCGAGCACGACCTGCGCGCGCTGGGCTGTGTCGGCGTGTTCCTGGCCGACAACGAGTCGCTGGCCGAGACCGCAGCGCGCCGCAGCGACTTCGCCATCCTGGACCGCATGGTCACCATCAGGGTGACGGCGAACGACACCGCGTGGCGGGACGCGCTGCGCCGCAAGTTCGGCCAGTTCGACCTGACCGGCGTGTTCCGCGTCTGGGCGGCGCAGCCCCCGGAGATCCGCCGCCTGCTCTCGCCGCGCACGCTGGAGCACATCCTGGCCAACGCCGCCGAGGGGTTCCCGCTGATCTGGGGCCTGCCGCTGCTCAACGGCACGCGGCTGCGGCTGGCGCTGCCGGCCGCCGAGGGCACGCGCGCCCAGGAGGTGGACCGCACCGCGGAGATCCTGGACGCGATCGCCGGGGCGCTGAACGTCCCGAACCGCGCCACGATCGCCGACCCGGTGCGGCGCCTGGTGCGCGCGGCGTTGAAGAACCGGTGGTGCGTGCTGGTGCAGGGCCCGCCCGGCTGCGGCAAGACCGAGGTGGTCAGGACGCTGATCCAGGAGGTGCTGCGGCGCGACCCGCTGTACTTCTCGCTGCCGGTGACCAACGTCGAGGACCTGTGCGCCCCGGTGCCCTCCCCCGACGGCACCCTGGACAATCTGCTGGCCGCGGGCTTCACCGGCGACGAGCCCAAGGCCGTGGTGTGGGACGAGTACAACCGGCCGAAGGACAAGGCGGCGTTCGCCCGGCTGATGGAGATCACGCAGGAGTGGTCGGTGGCGGGGCGGCCGATCCGCGGCCTGCGGGCGCAGATCGCGCTGCAGAACCCGCCGTACCACGTGGGTCGCAAGCTGCTGGTCTCGCGCAACAACATCGCGCAGGCCTCCCGCTTCACCGCCTCGCTGGACATCACACCGGAGGACATCCCGGCGAACGAGTGGCTGATCGCGAAGTACGGGCCGGTCGCCGAGACCGTGCTGGAGTGGTGGAAGAACGACATCGACGACGAGGGACGCGCCTGGATCACCAAGCGCACCCTGGAGCGCCTGATCCGCCTGCACGGCCGCGGCCTGCCGCTCCAGCAGGGGCTGGTGTACCTCGGCGACGGCGAGTACGCGCCGGTGCCGCTGGGCGCGCTGACCGCGCGGCTCGCGGGATCGCAGCGCACGGGGCTGAAGGAGCTGGCCGAGGACGTGGACACCTGGGAGCGCCGCCTGGCGCGGTCCGTGTCGGGCAACGCCGAGGGCGACGACGCCTCCGACGTGGTGCACCAGGTGTTCGCCAACGCGGAGCTGTCCCAGCTGAAGAAGCAGCGCGAGGTGGTGATCCGCCTGGCCGCGCACCTCCCGCCGAAGCTGCGCGCCACGTACCTGGTGGGCGCCTCGGAGGACGCGCAGGCCTTCTGGGTCGGCATCCTCGCGGCTTGCAAGGCGCGGGAGGGTTCCGCCAGGATTCCGTGAACGGCCCCGTAGCGCAGAGGCAGGCGCACCGCTCAGATCCACTCAAGCGACGCGGGGAACGCCGGTTCGAATCCGGCCGGGGCCACCTGGGGAGGGCGAGGGCCGCATGGATCCGGAGGAACTGAGCCGCGCACTGTCGGCGCTGAGCGCCCTGCCGGTCGACGACCCGGTTCGGCTGCGCGTGGAGCGCGTCGCGGAGTCGTTCGTCCGCGACGGCCGCCGCCGCCGACAGAAGGAGCAGCGGCTGCGCCGCGAGGCCGCCGACCGGGCGGTGCTGGCGGCTTCGGCGACCGGGGCTGCCGGACGGCGGGAGGATGCGGCGCTGGCTTTGCCGGAGGCGGGAACGGCGGCGGCGGCGAAGAGCGTGACTGCGGCCGCGCACGCAACGCAGGGCACGAGCACGCGGTCGGGCGAGTCGGCGGCGGAAGACCAGGCGGCTGCGGAACGTGCGTCGGCAATCGGGCACGCGACACAGCACACAGACACGCGCCCGGGCAGCGGCTCAGCGGCGGAAGACCACGCAGCTGCGGAGCGTACGTCGGCAATCGGGCACGCGACACAGCACACAGACACGCACCCGCGCAGCGGCTCGGCGGCAGAAGACCAGGCAGCTGCGGCACAGCGTGCAGGCGCTCGGACGGGCGGCTCGGCAGCTGCCGCGGACCAGGCGGCGGAGCGTGCGTCGGCAATCGGGCACACGGCACAGCACACAGACACGCGCCCACGCAGCGACTCGGCAGCGGAAGACCAGGCAGCCGCGGCACAGCGTGCGGGCACTCGGATGGGCGGCTCGGCGGCTGCCGCGGACCAGGCGGCGGAGCGTGCGCAGGTGATCGGGCGCGCGGACCCGCGGGCAGAAATACCGCTGCTCGTGCCGAGCGTGCCTGCTCAGGCAGCCGACTCGGTCGGCACCCTGCTGCGCCCCCGCCGCTGTTATGTCTGCAAGCAGCACTTCACCGAGGTCTCAGCGTTCTACCACCAGCTCTGCCCGGCGTGCGCGGCCGAGAACCTGGCGTGGCGCTCGGCTCGGACGCCGCTGGACGGTCGGCGGGCGCTGGTCACCGGCGGGCGGGTGAAGATCGGGTTCCAGGTGGCGCTGATGTTGCTGCGGGATGGTGCGGCGGTGCGGGTGGTCACGCGGTTTCCGCATGATGCGGTGCGGCGCTTCCGGGCGGTGGAGGACAGCGGGAAGTGGCTCGACCGGCTCACGGTCACGGGCCTCGATCTGCGCGATCCGCGGCAGGTCGTCGAGCTCTGTGATGAGCTGCTGGCCGCCGGGGAGCCGCTGGACGTCCTGATCAACAACGCGGCGCAGACCGTGCGGCGCCCGGAGTCCTCCTACGCTCCGCTGATCGCCGCCGATCGGCGGGCCGCGGCGGAGCTCGGCGGCGGGCTTCGGGAGCTGGCGCCGATCGCGGGGTATCGGGGCGCGGGCGCTGGTTCGGTTTCGCACAGTCCTGAGCTGCCGGTCGACGAGAACGGCCTGCTCCCCGACCCCTCGCCGCGCAACTCCTGGTCCGCGGAGCTCGGCGAGCTCGACGCCGTCGAGCTCCTCGAAGTCCACCTCGTCAACGCCGTCGCCCCGGCGCTCCTCGCCGACCGGCTGCTGCCGCTGATGACCGGCTCGCCGTTCCCGCGCCGCTACATCGTGAACGTGACGGCCGTCGAGGGACGCTTCGAGGTGCGCAACAAGACCGCGGGGCATCCGCACACCAACATGGCGAAGGCCGCCCTCAACATGCTGACCCGCACCAGCGCCGAGGCGCTGGCCCGCCGCGGCGTCTACCTCAGCAGCGTGGACACCGGCTGGATCACCGACGAGAAGCCGATGCCGAGCAAGACCCGGCACGCCGAGTCCGGCTTCCGCACGCCGCTGGACATCGTCGACGGCGCGGCCCGGATCTATCATCCGATCGTCAGCGGCGAGAACGGCGAGCCGTTGTTCGGCGTGTTCCTCAAGGACTATCGGGCGGTGGCATGGTGAACGACTCCCCCGTACGGCCCGCGCGGCCCGCGCGCCCCGCCGAGGAGCTGGCGCCGGTCCTGGCCTGGCTGCGGCGCGGCGAGCCGGTCCGGGCCCGCACCGCGTTCCCCGCCGGGACCGCGCTGCCCGACGGCCGCCTCGACATGTGCAAGCAGGACCTCGGCCCGCTCGGCGCCGCCGCCGTGGCCGACGCCCTGCCCGAGGGCGGCGGGCCGGTGAAGCACCTCCTGCTCGGTACCGACGGGCTCGGCGACGGAGGCGTGGCCGCCGTGGCGCCGAAGGCCGTCGCCGCCCGCGTCGAGACGCTCTACCTGGGCTGCAACAACATCGGGGGCGGCGGCGTCTGCGAGATCGCGGGCCAGCTGATCGCCTCCCCCGGCGTGGTGAAGGCGCTGTGGCTGAAGCGGAACCCGGTCGGCGCGGACGGCGTGCGCGCCGTCGCCGAGACCGTCCGCGCCGGCACCGTCCTGCGAACGATCGACCTCACGCAGACCGGCCTGGCCGCGCCGGAAGTCGCGACGCTGGTGGATGCCATGATCGACGCAGGCAGCGGCAGCGACAGCGGCACGCACGCCATCGAACGCCTCTACCTCAGCGGCAACAAGCTCGGCGCCGAAGGAGCACAGGAACTCGCCCGGCTGCTGTCCGCAGGCGCGGTAGCAGAGCTCTACGTCTCAGCCGCGCAGCTCGGCGACCCCGGAGCCCGACTCCTCGCCGCGGCATTGCGCACGGCACCGCCGGGAGCCCTGCGGCGCCTCAGCGTGGCCAGCAACGGCATCGGCTCGCAAGCCCTCGCGGACCTGGTCGCGGCAGCCGCCACCGCCGGCGTCGAGCTGATCGACGCCGGCCGCGTGAAGGCCGCGGCCGTCCTGGCCGCCGCCGACAACCACCTCGACGAGTCCGGCGCCGCGACCATCGCCACAGCCCTGGCCGCCGCACCGCACCAGCTCGCCTTCCTCAACCTCCGCTACACCGACCTGGGCAGCCCCGGCGCCCTCCGTCTCCTCGACGGCGCCCAGCGCGCCGCCACGCCGACCCGCTTCATGCTCGGCGCCGGCATCGCCAAGCGCGTCAAGAAGGAACTCGCCGCGCTGGCCGCCGACCTCCCGGCGGCAGTGTTCGACGTCGCGCCCGATGTCCGCGCCATCCGCAGCGTCTACCGGACCGCGCCGCCGGCCTGAGACACCGAGCCGACCGACTGACCGCCCGCCCGGGCCCGCCCGGCCCGAGGCCGTGACGGCGCGCACAGTGGCAAGGACACCGCACTGCGCGCCGTCTAAGCTCGGCCCCATGTTCGCAGTGAGCGCCGTGCGCATCGACTCCAAGGACCCCCTCTCCGGCCTCGAACTCGGGGAGCGCGACGAGCCCACGCCCCGCGCGGGCTGGACCACGGTCACGGTCAAAGCCGCGTCCCTGAACCACCACGACCTGTGGACCCTGCGCGGCGTCGGCATCAGCGAGGACAAGCTGCCGATGGTCCTGGGGTGCGACGGCGCCGGGGTCGACGAGGACGGCAACGAGGTGATCATCCACTCCGTCGTCGATCCGCGGGACGGCAAGCCGTCCATCCTCACCGAGGTCTACAACGGCACGTTCGCGCAGCGAGTTCTGGTGCCGAAGGCCAACCTGGTCCCCAAGCCCGCCGCGCTGTCCTGGGAGCAGGCCGCGTGCCTGCCGACCGCGTGGCTCACCGCCTACCGCATGCTCTTCCGCAACTCCGGCCTCAAGCCCGGTGACACGGTCCTGATCCAGGGCGCCGGCGGCGGGGTGGCGACCGCGGCGATCGTGCTGGCCCGGGCCGCCGGCTTCCGGGTGTGGGCGACGTCGCGCAGCGAGGAGAAGCGCGCGCGGGCCGTGGAGCTCGGGGCGCACGCCGCGTTCGAGTCCGGGGCCCGGCTGCCGGAGCGCGTGGACGCCGTGCTGGAGACGGTCGGCGCCGCGACCTGGTCGCACTCGGTGAAGTCGCTGCGTCCGGAGGGCACGATCGTCATCTCCGGGGCGACCTCCGGCGCCATGCCGCCGGCCGAGCTGACGCGCATCTTCTTCCTCCAGCTGCGCGTCATCGGCTCCACCATGGGCTCGCTGGACGAGCTCAGGGCGCTGGCCAAGATGTGCGAGGTGACCGACGTGCGGCCGGTCATCGACTCGGTCCTGCCGCTGGCCGAGGCTCGGACCGGCTTCGAGCGCATGGAGCAGGGCGAGGCCTTCGGGAAGATCGTTTTCACGGTGTGACCTCGATGATCCCGAGCCGCCGCGTCGCTCGGGTGAGCGCCACATAGAGATCGTTCTCGCCGTGCTGGGCGGTGACGATCGCAGCCGGGTCGACGACCAGCACCGTGTCGAACTCCAGCCCCTTCGCCTGGCGCACCGGCAGCACGACGGTGCGCCGCTCCAGGTCGGGGTCGGAGCCGTAGCCCGCCTCGGGCAGCAGCGCCGACACCGCCCCGGCGACCTCGGCGAGCCGCTCGTTCGGCACCAGCACCGCCATCCGGCCGGTGTCCCCGGCGCCGCCGCCGTCGGTGCCGATCCCCCCACCGCCGTCGGCACCACCGCTGTCGGCACCAACACCGCCGGCACCGACACCATCGGCCCCGGCGGCCAGCGCCGAGTCCTCGCGCAACGCCAGCTCGGCGACCTTCTCAGCGAGCGAGGACGCCGGCACCGACACCCGCCACGGCTCCTCGCCGGTGGAGCGCACCGAGCGCGGCGGCGACAGATGCGGGTCGATGCGCTGAAGCACCTCGGCGGCGACCGCCATGATCTCCGAGGGGGTCCGGTAGTTCACCGTCAGCTCCGCCAGCCGCCACCGGTCGCCGACGTGCGGGGCCAGCACCTGGCCCCAGGACGCCGCGCCGGCCGGGTCGCCGGTCTGCGCCACGTCCCCGACCAGCGTCATCGACCGGGCCGGGCAGCGCCGCATCAGCAGCCGCCAGGCCATCGGCGACAGCTCCTGCGCCTCGTCGACGATGACGTGCCCGAAGGTCCAGGTCCGGTCGGCCATCGCGCGGTCGGCCACGCTGCGCTCGTCGCGCTCCTCGAACCGCTCCGCCAGCATCTCGGCCGAGACCAGGTCCACGGCGGTGACGATCTCCTCGCGCGGGTCCTCCAGGTCGATCGACCGGGAGCCCTCGGCGACCTCCAGCGCGCCCTGCGCGTAGGCGATCCGGGCCCGGCGCTCGGCCTCGGCCCGCGCCGCCGCCTCGGCGGTGTCGGAGTCGCCCAGCAGCTCCGCGGCCTCGTCCAGCAGCGGGATGTCAGCCGCCGACCAGCCGCCGGGAGTGCGGACCAGCAGGTCGATCTCAGCGTCCGTCAACAGCGGCGCGCCGCCTTCGGAAGCCTCGCCGACCTCTTCCACGGCCTCGCGCAGCAGCTCCGGCGTGGCGAACAGCTCGGCCAGCATCCGCTGCGGGGTCAGCTGCGGCCACAGCCAGTCCAGCGCCTCCTGCACGCTCGGCTCCTCGGCCAGGGACGCCGCGATCTGCTCGCGGTCGGCCCGGCCGAGGAACACCCCGTCGGCCATCTCCGCCGGATCCTCGCCGAGTTCCTCGGCGATCAGATTCACCATCGCCAGCGTCTCCTGGCGGTGCGGGTCGTCGTTCAGCCGGTCCACGACCTGCCCGGCGAGGGCGTCGACGACGTACTCGGCGAAGGCCCTGCGGCCCAGGTTGGGCAGCCGGCTCGCCTTGCGCCCCAGCTCGCGCGCGGCGATGCAGGTCTCGCGGTCCAGGCGGTACTTCACGCCCTCGTACACGACCTCCAGCACGTCCTCGGGCACCCGCTGCCGGGCCCGCACCGCACCGGCGATCAGGTCCGCCATCGCCGCCCGGCCCTTGATCTCGGCGACCTCCGCCGAGTCAGCCCGCGAGGCCCGCACGCCCGGGAACATCTCCCCGACGGTGGCCAGCACCGCGCTGGTCTCCCCCAGCGCCGGCAGCACGTGCGAGACGTAGCGCAGGAAGGTCGGGTTCGGCCCGACGATCAGCACGCCGCGCTTGGCCAGCCGCTCGCGGTAGGAGTAGAGCAGGTAGGCCGCGCGGTGCAGCGCCACCGCGGTCTTGCCGGTCCCCGGGCCGCCCTGCACGACCAGGACCCCGCGCAACTCCGAGCGGATCGCGTGGTCCTGCTCGGCCTGGATGGTCTCCACCACGTCGCGCATCCGGCCGGTGCGGCCGGCGGTCAGGGCGGCCAGCAGCGCACCCTCGCCGACCAGGCCGGAGGCGTCGCCGTCGGCCGCCACGTCCAGATCCAGGACGTCGTCGTCGACCCCGACGACGGTCCGGAACCGGGTCCGGATGCTGCGCCGCCGCCGCACACCCTGCGGCGCCGCGGAAGTCGCCACGTAGAACGGCCGCGCCGCCGGGGCCCGCCAGTCCAGGAGCAAGGGCTCGAAGTCGCCGTCGTCGTCCAGGATGCCGATCCGGCCGACGTAGCGGCGCTCGCCGCCGTCCAGATCCAGCCGGCCGAAGCAGAGCCCTTCCTCGGCCGCGTCCAGCTGCGCCACCCGGCCGGCGCCGGCGGTGGCCATGTTGTCGCGCTCGGTCCGCGCCTGCTGGGTGCCGGTACCGGATCGCAACACGCCGGCGAGCTGGCCCTCCGCATGCGCGCGCAGGGCGTCGAGGCGGGTATACAGCAGATCCAGATAGCGCTGTTCGTGGAGGATTTCTTCCGTACCCCTTGACAAAACGCCTCCCGCTGCCTCAGAATCAAGCACGTACCAGTTATCTGGTAATGTGACTGTGCCCGAAAACTCTACGATAGCAGACGCCATCGTCAGAGCCTTCGGGCCTGTTTTGTTTCTGAGGCTTCGCGCCGATCCCGCGGATCGTTCAGCCGGCCGTGATCAACTCCTCCACTTCGGCGAGAGCCTCGGCCTCCGCCTCGCTGTGCACGTTGCGGGTCCGCAGCGCGATGACCGCCGCGCACGCCACCGCGACCGCGCAGGCCGTCAGCGCCCAGGACAGCCCGGACGTCATCGCCGCCGCGGGCTGCGCACCGGCCTTCAGCTCGTGGTTCAGCCGGGCCGTGGAGATCGCCGCGAAGATCGCGAGCCCCAGCGCGCCGCCGACCTGCTGCGAGGCGTTCAACAGCGCCGCGGCCAGGCCCGCCTGGTGGTGCGGGACGCCGGCGTTGGCCGCCGTGGAGACGCCGACGAACAGCAGCCCGAGCCCGACCGCCATGATCACCATGCCCGGCAGCAGACCGCTGACATAAGAGCCGTGCACTTTCAGCTGGGCCAGCAGGAAGATGCCGACCGACGCGATCACGGCCCCGGTCACCACCACCGGCCGGGTACCGACCTTGGCGATCAGCTTCGGCGCCGACCCGGCCCCGATCCCGACCGCCACGGTGATCGGCACGTAGGCCAGGCCGGCGCGGATCGGCGAGTAGCCCTCGACGTTCTGCATGTAGAGCGTCAGGAAGAAGAACAGCGAGATGAAGCCCGCGACCCCGACCAGCTGTGTGACGTCGGCGGCGACCAGGCCGCGGATCCGGAAGACCGACAGCGGCAGCAGCGGATCGCGGCTGAAGCGCTCGTTGATGATGAACACCACCAGCAGCACTCCCGCACCGGCCAGCTCCAGAATCGTCCGGCTCGACCCCCAACCCTGGTCGGGCGCCTTCACCAGACCGAACACCAGCAGCAGCATCCCCGCGGTGACCAGGAACGCGCCGACGAGGTCCAGGCCCTTGAAGGAGACCCGCTTTTCCTCGGGCTCGAACATGCGCAGGGCACCCACCGTGATCAGCACGGACAGCGGCGGGTTCACGAACATCACCCAGCGCCACCCCGGCCCGTCGGTGAGCAGGCCGCCGGCCAGCACACCGACCGCGGAGGCCAGCCCGGCGACCGCGCCCCACACCCCGAAGGCCTTGGTGCGGTCCTGGCCCTCCTTGAACGTGGTGGTGAGCAGCGACAAGGCGGCGGGCATCATCAGGGCCGCCCCGACGCCCTGCGTCAGCCGCGCGCCGACCAGCAGCCCGGCGCTGTTCGCGAAGCCGCCGGCCAGCGAGGCGACGCCGAACACCGCGGTCCCGGCGAGCAGCACCCGGCGCCGTCCGAACAGGTCCGCGGCCCGGCCGCCGAGCAGCATGAAGCCGCCGTAGGTGAGCAGGTAGCCGCTGGTCACCCACTGCAGGTTCTGGGTGCTGAAGTGCAGATCCTTGCGGATCGACGGCAGGGCCACGTTCACGATCGAGGCATCGACCAGATCCAGGAACGCGACACCGCACAACAACAGCAGAATGAGCTTGCCTCTGCCGGTTGATAGGAAGGATGCAGACACGGGAGACCCCCTCCGGTACGCTTACTTTGAGTTTCGTACGTTACGAAGAAGGTATCATATGAGTTCCGTATCATCCACCGGGGCTGCGGGCTCCCGCGAACGCCGCCGGACCATGAACCAGATCACGGAGACGATCCGCGAGATGGGCGTGGTGATGACGGTGCTCAACCTGCGGGCCGGGGAACAGGTGGGGCTGCGGGACGTCGAGCTGAAGGCGCTGGACGTCCTGATGCGCGACGGCGCGATGAGCGCGAAGGCGCTCGGCCAGCGGCTGGGGATCCATCCGGCGACCATGACCGGGATCCTGGACAAGCTGGAGAAGTCCGGCTGGGTGACCCGCGAGCGCAGCCCCGAGGACCGCCGCGTGGTGCTCATCGAGCCGGTGCGCGAGCGGGTCGGGGAGATCGTGCGGCTGTTCACCGGGATGAACACGATGGCGGTCGGGCTGCTGGACCGCTACGACGACGAGAAGCTGGAAGCGATCGCCGGGTTCCTGGACGCGATGGTGACCATGGCCAAGGAGGCTTCGAAGGAGTGGGGGGCATGACGGCACCGCTGGGCCCGAACACGACGACCGTGTCCCACGCGCGCTTCGCCGTCGCTCATCCCATGTGCGGGTAGCGGTGGTCCGTCGGCGGGACGAACGTCTCCTTGATCGAGCGCGTGGACGTCCAGCGCATCAGGTTCTGCGCCGAGCCGGCCTTGTCGTTCGTCCCCGAGTTCTTGGAGCCGCCGAAGGGCTGCTGCCCGACCACGGCGCCGGTCGGCTTGTCGTTGATGTAGAAGTTGCCGGCGGCGAAGCGCAGCACGCTCATCGCCTCGGCGACGGCCGTGCGGTCCTGGGCGATGATCGAGCCGGTGAGGGCGTAGTCGGTGACGCCCTCGACGCCGTGCAGGACGCGGTCGTAGTCGCTGTCGTCGTACACATACACGGACAGCAGCGGGCCGAAGTACTCGGTCGAGAAGATCTCGTGCTCGGGGTTCGTGCACACCATCACGGTCGGGCGCACGAAGTAGCCGACCGAGTCGTCCGCGGTGCCGCCGGCGGCGATGCGGATGGTGTCGTCGGCGTGCGCGATGTCCAGGACCCGGCGGTGTTTGGCGAAGGCCCGGGCGTCGATGACGGCGCCCATGAAGTTCGACAGGTCGGTCGGGTCGCCCATGCTCAGGGCGTCGACCTCGGCGGAGAACTCCTCGCGGAGCCCCGCGCCGTGCCACAGCGAGCGCGGGATGTAGGCGCGGGAGGCCGCTGAGCACTTCTGGCCCTGGTACTCGAACGCGCCGCGGGTCAGCGCCGTCTTCAGCACCGCCTTGTCGGCGCTGGGATGCGCCAGGACGAAGTCCTTGCCGCCGGTCTCGCCGACGATGCGCGGGTAGGCGCGGTAGGCCGCGATGTTCTCGCCGACCACGCGCCACAGGTGCTGGAACGTGGCGGTCGAGCCGGTGAAGTGGATGCCGGCCAGGTGCGGATCGGCGAGGACCACCTCGGAGACCGCCAGGCCGTCCCCCGGCAGCATGTTGATGACACCGGGCGGCAGGCCCGCGGCCTCCAGCAAGCGCATGGTGAAGTGCGCGGCGAGCTGCTGCGTCGGCGAGGGCTTCCAGATGACGGTGTTGCCCATCAGCACCGGGGCGGTCGGCAGGTTGCCGGCGATGGCGGTGAAGTTGAAGGGCGTGATCGCGTAGACGAAGCCGTCCAAGGGGCGGTGGTCGGTGCGGTTCCAGACGCCGTGGGCGTTCTCCGGCGGCTGCTCGGCGAGGATCTGGCGGGCGAACTCGGCGTTGAAGCGCCAGAAGTCGATCAGCTCGCAGGCGCTGTCGATCTCGGCCTGCACCGCGGTCTTGGACTGGCCGAGCATGGTGGCGGCGTTGAGGGTCGCGCGCCAGGGACCGGAGAGCAGGTCCGCGGCCTTGAGGAGGATCGCGGCGCGGTCGTCGAAGGAGAGCGCGCGCCAAGCCGGGGCGGCCTCGCGGGCTGCGGCCACGGCGGCGCGGGCGTCGTCCCGGGTGGAGTTGCGCAGGGTGCCGAGGACGGACTTGTGGTGGTGCGGCTGGACCACGTCGACGGGGTCACCGCCGCCGGGGCGCCGGGCGCCGCCGATGGTGGCGGTCAGGTCGTGGTGGTGCCCCGCCAGGTCGGCCAGCTTCGCGGTCAGGGCGGCACGCTCGGGGGTCCCCGGCGCGTAGGTCAGCACCGGCTCGTTGTACGGGACGGGGACCTTCGTGGCGCCGGTGACGGGGTCGTGCTCATTCGCGTGCGCAGCCATGTCCGCATCCCACCGCGACCGGGAACGGCGCGCCACACCACTGCGCCGATCGACGTACCGGCTCAGCCCTCGCCGGCCGCCGCCTCGGCCACGACCTCGTCGATCAGCGCCACGGCGGCGGTCAGGCTGTCCGCGATCGGCGCCCCGGTGGCCCGCAGCGACTGCCCGGCGGCGAACCCGCCGGAGTAGAGGATCGCGTGCGCGCCGACGCTGGCGGCGGCCGCCGCGTCGTCGGGCGAGTCGCCGATGAGCACCACCCGCGCCGGATCCACGCCCAGACGCGCCAGGTGGTCCCGCAGGTGCAGCCCCTTGCGCGCCGGCCGCGGCGGCGTGGTGCCCTGCACCAGGTCGAAGTACCGGTCGATACCGTGGTGCCGGACCACCGGGACCAGCTTGTCGTCGTGGTACATCGACAGCAGCGACTGCGAATGCCCGCGCCCGGACCACTCCCGGAACAGGTCGGGCAGGCCGTCGGAGAGCCGCGCCTCCCGCTCGTAGGCGACGTAGTACTTGTGGAAGGTCGCGTCCAGCGCCTCCCACTCCTCGTCCTCGGGCTCATGGCCGAGGATGTCGGCGTAGAAGGAGCGGATCGGCATCTTGATCTGCGTGCGGTACTGATCGGCCGTTATCGGCGGCAGCCCATGGTCGCTGAACGAGTCGTTCGTGGAGCGCAGGATGATCTCGAAGTCGTTCAGGACGGTGCCGTTCCAGTCCCAGACGAGGTGCAGCGGCTCACGATTCATCGGCACGATCACCTGGACAGGCTATCGGCGGGCGGCAAGAGGTTTTGGTGCCTGTGGGTGACGCTTTTGTTAACGACCCCCCGGCCTAGCCGAGCAGGTCCGGGAGCTCCTGGGTGGCGTACCACAGCAGCTCGTGGTCGTCGATGCCGTCCACCGTGAACGAGGCGTCCTCGTCGCCGGCTTCGGCGGCGCCGAGGAGCACGACGGCCAGGGCCACCTCGTCGATGACGCCGGGGTCGTCGACGTGGAGGGATGCCACCCAGGACAGGGGGATCTCGGTGTTGACGCGGACCAGGCCGGGTTCGGCGCCGTCCAGGACCGGCTGGGCGTGCGCGTCGGGGACTTCGGCGGCGACCACCACGCGGCGGCGGGGGGCCTCCGGGGCCTCGACCAGCAGGCGCAGGGAGGCGCGCGCGGCGTCGGTCAGGGCAGCGTACTCCAACTCCTCGCTGTCCCCTTCGGTGTACCACTCGCGCAGCGCGGGGGTGACCGCGTACGCCGTCAGCGGCGCGGGGGTGACACGACCCGTCTTGTGGAGCTCGGCGAGCACTGACAGGGTCGCGGGAAGGTAGACGCGCATTGCGCCATTATCCCCTCCTGCCGTGCGGTGGAGTGCGCCGCGCCGTGGAGCGCTATAGCGAAGTTCTACGGGAGGGTGCGCTGGGCGTCGATCTGCTCGCGGGTGGTGCGCATCGCGGTCTCCAGGACCTGCGGGCGGCGGTCGCCGTCCATCACGTTCAGGCCGATGGCCTCGAAGTCGTCCGCGGTCGGGCAGAAGACGATGACCTTGGTGCCGTCCGCGCGGACCTTCTGCGCCTCCACCAGCATCCGCCGTGTCACGGCCCTTCTATAGCGGCGCGCCACACGCTCCATGACGCTGTGCGGCGGGCCGTTGAAGCCGCGCACCGCCATCGGCGCCAGGACATAGAGCTCGTCGAGCGGCGCCTCGCCGATCTCCTGGAAGCTCTGCTTCGCTGCCACGTCCACGTTGGTCGCGGACCACATGCCGCCGTCCACGTAGCGACGCCCGTCGATGATGATCGGGGCGAACCAGCCCGGGATCGCGCAGGAGGCGGTCACGGCCTCGGCCAGCGTGGTGTGCGGCGCCCGGGGGCTGCCGAAGGTCACGCGCTCGCCGGTGGTGAAGTCCAGCGCGACGACCCGCAACGCCTTGTGCGGCGACCAGCCGTCGGCGGTCCGGGGCAGCGCCTCGACGAGGTCGCCGACGCCGCCGAGGGAGCCCCGGCCGGGCGGCAGCGCGGCGGCCATGACCGCGGTCGGGGGCACGGAGCGGGGGTGGCGCGCGGTGCGGGCCAGCAGAGGGCCGGAGCCCAGGCGCAGCTTGGGACGCTCCGGATGCGCGCCGCCGGCCGCGGTGGCGTAGTCGAACTCCACACCGCTGAGCGGGCCCTGGTCGATCCGGCCGGTGAGCTGGTGCTCGTGCAGGTCCTCGGGGCTGGCGCCGGCGCCGATCAGTGCGGCCATGACGGCGCCGGCGGACGTCCCGACGATCATCTCGGCCTCGCGCGGATCCCAGTCGATCGCCTCGCTGAGCACCGTCAGCGACCCGACCATCCAGGCCGCGCCGAGCATGCCCCCGCCGCCCAGGACCAGGCCGCGCCGCACTGCCGTGGAAGCCATCGCTTCTCTCCCGTCGCCGGTGAGCCGGTGATCCGTTCCCTCGACTGTAACGGTGCAGGCGGCACGGGACCCGCTAATAGAGGCGCCGAAAGTCGCATACACAGGGGTTACTAACGGGAATAACGTGACACGCGGGGGATGTTCGTGTGTCGCGGGAGGTAGTGCCCATGGCTGACCGGGATGGAAGTGAGACGTCGGTCCCTGAGGATCGGCTGACGGTGTGGCCCTTCGCCGCACTCGTCCTCGCCGCAGCGGCGACGCTGTTCGGGTACGCGGCGGCTTCCAGCCCACCGTCATGGCTCACCAGAACCGTCATCGTGATCGTCGGTGCGGTACCCAACGGCGGCCATGCCGTGCACATAGGCCTGGCACTCCTACTCTTGGGACGCGGCCTATACGTGCGGCGTCTCATGGCGCTTTATCTGACTTCTGCCGCAGTGGTGTGGTCGACGGCGATGTCGCTGATCACCTGGGACCAGCCGTGGCGGCTGCTGCCGATGGCGGCCTTCGCGTGGGCTCTATGGGGAGCACGGCATCGGTTCACCGCAGTGCCCGATACCGCGCGGCTGCGTACAGCGCTTCACATCCTTCTCGGGCTCGGCATCGTCGCGGTCGTGGTCGGCGGCGGCGGGATCTTCCTACAGCGGGGCCGGCTGAGCTCCTCACTCACCCCGGTCGGGCTGGGGCGCGAGCTGTTCGACGGGTTGACGGCGAACTCCGGGCCGATGACGATCGAGGGGCGGTCGTGGTTCCTGCACGGGCTGTCGCTGCTCGGCGGGGTGACGCTGCTGCTGGTGCTGACGTGCCTGCTGGCGCCGGCCCGGGCTCCGCTTCCGGGGACGGACGCCGAGCGCGACCGGGTGCGGCGCCTGGTGCAGCATCCGGACTCCGACACGCTGGCGCCGTTCGCGCTGCGCCATGACAAGTCCTACGTGTTCTCCCCGGACGGCCGGGCCGCGATCGGGTACCGGGTGTTCCTGGGCACCGCCGTCGTGGGCGGCGATCCGTTCGGCGCGGCGGACGCGCGGGAGGCGGCTGTCGTCGAGTTCCTGGCACTGTGCCGGCGCCGGGGATGGCGGCCCGCGGTGGTGGGCGGACGCGAGGAACTGCTGCCCCTGTGGCAGGCGCACGGCGTGCGGCGCGCCATCGGGATCGGGGACGAGGTCATGCTGGACGTGGCCGGGTTCTCGCTGGAGGGGCGGTCGATCCGGAACGTGCGGCAGGCGGTGCGCCGGACGCACAAGGCCGGGATCACCACGCGCGTGCTGCGGGAGACGGCGCTCGACGGGGAGGAGGCCGACCAGCTGCTCGGCATCCACCAGCGCTGGCTGAAGGGGCACGCCGAGCACGGTTTCGCGATGAACCTGGACGCCATCACCTCGGCCCGGCACCCGGACGCGCTGCTGATCGTGGCGTACGGCGCCGACGGGCGCGCGGTCGGCTTCCAGCGCTACCACCCGGTCGGCGCCGACCGGGCCGCCGGCCCCACGGCGCTGTCGCTGGACGTGATGCCGCGCGACCCGCAGAGCCCGAACGGCGTGAACGAGCGGCTGATCGTGGACCTGGTGGCCTGGGCCCGCGAGCGCGGGATCGACGAGATCTCACTGAACTTCGCGGCCTTCCGCCCGATCATGGACGCGGGGAGCCGCCGCACGCCGCTGCAGAGCGCGGCGTACCACGCGATCCACCTGCTGGACCCCTGGATCATGCTGGAGAGCCTGTACCGCTTCAACGCCAAGTTCCGCCCCGGCTGGCAGTCGCGCTCGGTGGTGTTCCGCTCCTGGGGCGAGGTCGGCTGGCTGGCCGCCGCGGCGCTGGCGATGGAGTTCTCACTGCCGCTGGACCGGCGGCGGGTGGCGTCGGCGGAGAAGCTCGCGCGGGGGCATGGAACGCCGGCGACGGAGAGTGGGGACGGCGTGCGGGAGGATGGCATCGGGGATGAGGATGCTGTCGGGGGGCCGGTGCGGCGGCATGTCGGGTAGGGCACCAGACCAACCAGCTAAGGCTGCTGCTAGATGTCAGCCTGTTTGAAGCGCGGTGCAGCGCCAGCGAGAGTCTTCATCGCGGTCGAAGCGCAGCGCCACCGCACGTGTGCGTGCGCCGTCGCGAAGAAGCGCGAGTGCTTCGACGCCGGCGCCGCTCTCGGAGAGCCGGACTGATTTGAGCGTGGTGGTGCGGGCGTAGCGGGGAGTGCGGAGCTTGCCGCGGACTTCGGCATCGGTCCAGCGGGCCGCGTGAGTGGCGGTGCGGCGGCCGACCAAGACCTCGACCACCATGCCCACCAGGGCCCTGACTTCGGTGTACGCCTTCTGCGACGGCATGCGCCGAGGCGGTGGCGGTGGCTCGACATCCACTGCCAGCACCTCGGGACGCCGCTCGGGACGCTCGGGACGCTCAACTCGCGCCAGCGCACGCGCCAACGCGCCGGTCGGCGGATCCGGCAGCGGGGTCGGACAAGCCACCACCACACCTGCCCGCACCACCGACAACAGCAGCCCCGGACGCGGCTCGCGTCCGCTCCCTGCGAGTGGCCGCCAGACCTTGCCATAGTCCGTCGACCAGGCGTCCACCGCCCACGGCACGGGATCGCAGTCCTCTGGCTCCTCCGAGACCGCCTCGCGACGGACAGCCCCCTCGCCGAACCCGAACCCGAAAGCCTCGGCGTCGATCTCCACCTCGGCCACCGCGTCCACCCACACCGCGATGCCCGGAAAGTCTGGCCTGTTATCGCGACGCCACCGTGTTCCGACCCCGACCCGCACCGGCGTCACGTCAGACCGCCTCCCCTCTGCCCGGCCCTGTACCCGGGAAATGAGGCTCCAGCAGATCACAGGGGCATGCGAAACGGCTGACTTCCCCAAGGAAGTCAGCCGTTCGGCCCAGCCCTATTACCTCAGCGCTTCTTGCGCTTGCCCGAGGAGCGGCGGCGCGGGGTGTCGTCCTCGACCGGCTCGGGGGCCGCGTCGGGGTCGGGGTACTCCGCGGCGAAGGAGACCTCGCGCTGCAGGACGCCGCCCTCGCCGTCGACCGTGGGGGCCGTGTAGCTCAGGTGGTCCGGGCGGCGGGGCGCCTCCAGGCCCTTGGCGTGCAGGTGCGGGGTGCCCGGGATGGCGTCCTGGACCCCGTTCTGGCCGGCCGCCAGGGCGTTCGCGGTGGCGGCGGCCTGGGCCTGCGCCTCCGGGTCCTGGTTCACCGCCTCGACCTCGACCTTGAGGTTGAACAGGTAGCCGACGGACTCCTCCTTGATGGCGTCCATCATCGCCTGGAACATCGCGTAGCCCTCGCGCTGGTACTCGACCAGCGGGTCGCGCTGGGCCATCGCGCGCAGGCCGATGCCCTCCTGCAGGTAGTCCATCTCGTAGAGGTGCTCGCGCCACTTCCGGTCCAGGACCGAGAGCACGACACGGCGCTCCAGCTCGCGGGTGATCTGCTCGCCGAGCTGGGCCTCGCGGGCGTCGTAGCCGCTGCGGATGTCCGCGGTCAGCTCCTCGGTCAGGACCTCGCGGGTGACCTTGTCCTGGCCGCCGGCGGCGTCTTCGATCTCCTCGATCGACACCGAGATCGGGTACAGGGTCTCCAGCGCGGTCCACAGCTTGCCCAGGTCCCACTCCTCGGCGTAGCCCTCGGAGGTGGCGGCGTCCACGTAGCCGGCGATGGTGTCGTCCATCATCAGCCGGACCTGGTCCTCCAGGTCCGCGCCGTCCAGCACCTTGCGGCGCTCTTCGTAGACCACCAGGCGCTGGCGGTTGAGGACCTCGTCGTACTTCAGGACGTTCTTGCGGATCTCGAAGTTCTGCTGCTCGATCTGGGTCTGGGCGCTGGCGATCGCGCGGGTGACCATCTTGTGCTCGATCGGCACGTCCTTGGGCACGTTCGCCATCGCCAGCACGCGCTCGACCATGCCGGCCTTGAACATGCGCATCAGGTCGTCGCCGAGCGAGAGGTAGAACCGGGTCTCGCCGGGGTCGCCCTGGCGGCCGGCGCGACCGCGCAGCTGGTTGTCGATGCGGCGGGACTCGTGGCGCTCGGTGCCCAGCACGTACAGGCCGCCGAGGTCCTGGACCTCGTCGTGCTCGGCCTTCACCTTGCGCTTGGCCTTCTCCAGCGCGTCCGGCAGCGCCGCCACCCACTCCTCCTGGGTCAGCTCCGGGTCCAGGCCGCGCTGCTGGAGCTCGGCGTTCGCCAGGTCCTCGGGGTTGCCGCCGAGCTGGATGTCGGTGCCTCGGCCGGCCATGTTGGTGGCCACCGTGACCGCGCCCTTGCGCCCGGCCTGGGCGACGATCGCCGCCTCCCGGTCGTGGTACTTGGCGTTCAGGACCTCGTGCGGGACACCGCGCTTGCGCAGCATCTGCGACAGGCGCTCGGACTTCTCCACCGAGGTGGTGCCGACCAGGATCGGCTGGCCGAGGGCGCTGCGCTCGGCGATGTCCTCGACGACCGCCTCGAACTTCGCCTCCTCCGAGACGTAGATCAGGTCCTGCTGGTCCATGCGGATCAGCGGCCTGTTCGTCGGGATCGGCACCACGCCCAGCTTGTAGATCTGCTGGAACTCCGCGGCCTCGGTCATCGCGGTACCGGTCATGCCGGCGAGCTTGTCGTAGAGCCGGAAGTAGTTCTGCAGCGTGATCGTGGCGAGCGTCTGGTTCTCGTCCTTGATCTCGACGTTCTCCTTGGCCTCGATGGCCTGGTGCATGCCCTCGTTGTAGCGGCGGCCGGCCAGGATGCGGCCGGTGTGCTCGTCGACGATCATGACTTCGCCGTTCATCACGACGTAGTCCTTGTCCTTCTTGAACAGCTCCTTGGCCTTGATGGCGTTGTTCAGGTAGCCGACCAGGGGGGTGTTCACGGACTCGTAGAGGTTGTCGATGCCGAGCAGGTCCTCGACCCGCTCCACGCCGCGCTCCAGGATGCCGACGGTGCGCTTCTTCTCGTCGACCTCGTAGTCGACGTCCGGGGCCAGCCGGTCGACGATCTTGGAGAAGTCGGTGTACCACTTGGTGGCCTGGTCCGCGGGACCGGAGATGATCAGCGGGGTCCGGGCCTCGTCGATGAGGATCGAGTCGACCTCGTCGACACAGGCGAAGAAGTGGCCGCGCTGCACCATCTCGTCGCGCGACCAGGCCATGTTGTCGCGCAGGTAGTCGAACCCGAACTCGTTGTTGGTGCCGTAGGTGATGTCGCAGTTGTACTGCTCGCGGCGCTCGGCCGGCGTCATGTTCGCCAGGATCACGCCGACCTGCAGGCCCAGGAACCGGTGCACCCGGCCCATCCAGGACGAGTCGCGCTCGGCCAGGTAGTCGTTGGTGGTGACGATGTGCACGCCCTCGCCGGCCAGCGCGTTGAGGTACGCCGGCAGGGTGCCGACCAGGGTCTTGCCCTCGCCGGTGCGCATCTCGGCGATGTTGCCCAGGTGCAGGGCGGCGCCGCCCATCAGCTGCACCTTGTAGTGCCGCTGGCCGAGGGTGCGCTTGGCCGCCTCGCGGACCACCGCGAAGGCCTCCGGCATCAGGTCGTCGAGGGTCTCGCCGTCTTCCAGGCGCGCCCGGAACTCGTCAGTCTGAGCACGCAGCTCGGCGTCGCTCATCTGGACGTAATCGTCCTCGATCTCCTCGACGAGGTCGGCGATGGCCTCCAGGCGGCGCAGGATCTTCCCCTCGCCGGCCCTCAAGACCCTGTCCATCAGACGCGCCACGGCAGACAACTCCTCGATTACGGGCTCGGGCAGGCAGGCGTATGCCCCGCCTTTTCCAACATGTTATGCGACGGCCCGCGCTCCAAGGGAAGAGCGCGGCGGAATGATCATCGGCATATTCCCTGGAGACCGCCGATCCGGCTCGCCTACGGTGGAGCGATGGACATACGGCAAACGCACGAGCGCCTCGAACCGGTTCCCGTGCCGGACCGGTTGCTGGGCGCTCCGCCGCTGCCCCAGGGCCCTTTGGTGACCCGGCGGCTGGTGTTGCGGCCGTGGCGCGAGGACGACATCCCGGCGATCTTCGCGATCTGCCAGGATCCCGAAGTCCAGCGGTGGACCACCGTACCGTCGCCGTATCGGATGAAAGACGCGGAGTGGTTCGTGCGGGAACACGCCCCGAAAGGGTTCCGATCCGGGGACGAGGCGACGTTCGGGGCGTTCGTGAAGGACACCGGGCAGATCGCCGGATCGGTCGGGCTGGCCGGGATCACCACGTTGGCCGCGGGGCGCGGGGTGCGGACGGCGGAGGTCGGGTACTGGGCCAATCCGGACACGCGCGGGCGCGGGTACATCACGGAGGCCGTTCGGGAGGTCGTGCGCTGGGCGTTCGAGGACGTGGGGCTCGGGCGTGTCGTCTGGCAGGCCTTCGACGGCAACACGCCCTCACGCAGGGTGATCGAGAAGGTCGGCTTCACGATGGTCGGACGGCAGCGCTCCTCGCACACGCACAACGGGGCGGTGCGGGACATGTGGCTGGCCGACATCCTGCCCGGAGAGCTGCGGTAGCGGAAAAGCTGTCGGTGCCGACGGCTAGCGTGACGGATGTGACATCCGCACCCGCACCGCGCACCGAACTGTCCGCCGCCGAGGCCCGCCGCCTTGCCCTGCACGCGCAAGGGCTGATCGGCGTGCCGGACCGGCGGGCCGGCGCGGCGGGTGTGCTGCGCGACCTCGGGGCGGTGCAGCTGGACACCATCAGCGTGCTGGCACGCTCGCACGAGCTGGTGCCGTACGCGCGGCTCGGCGCGATCGGGCGCGACGGAATCGAGAAGGCGTACTGGAACCACGAGCCGCACGGGGCCTCGACCTTCGAGTACTGGGCGCACGCGGCCTGCATCCTGCCGGTCGAGCAGTGGCCGACTTTCGCCTACCGCCGCGCGGCCTACCGCGACCGGGCCAGCGGCGGCTGGGGCCTGCCGACCTCCGGCGAGGCCGAGGCGCTGGTGCTGGGCAAGCTGCGGGACGAGGGGCCGTGTATGACCTCGGACTTCGGCGGCGCGCGCAAGAGCGCGGAGTGGTGGGACTGGTCGGAAGCCAAGGTCGCGGTCGAGAAGATGCTGGCGACCGGGGACGTGGTGTGCGTGGAACGGCGCGGCTGGCGGCGGGTCTACGACCTGCCCGAGCGGGCGCTGCCGAAGGCTGTCTTGGACGCCCCGGAACCGACGCGCGAGGAGTCGCACGTCCAGCTGCTGGCGCAGGCCGGGCGGCGACTTGGCGTCGGCACGATAGGCGATATCGCGGATTACTACCGCTTGAAGATCCCTGACGCCAGGCCCCTGATGGACCAGACCGGCCTGGTGCCGGTGAGCGTGCGCGGCTGGATCCAGCCGGCCTGGGCCGACCCCGCGGCGCTGGACCTGCTGGCCGCCGGCGGCCCGCGCGGCAGGCACCGCACGACCCTGCTGTCCCCCTTCGACTCGCTGATCTGGGAACGCGACCGGATGGAGCGCGTCTTCGGCATGGTGCACCGGATCGAGGCCTACACACCGGCCGCGAAGCGGGTGCACGGCTATTTCGCGATGCCACTGCTGGCCGGCGGCAAGCTCCTCGGCCGCGTGGACCCCAAGCGCGAAGGCAAGACGCTGGTCGCGCGGAAGGTCTCGCTGGACACGGCCGGGGCGGCGCAGCCGATGGCCGACGCGCTGCGGGAGGCCGCGGGGTGGGTCGGGTGCGACGCGGTGGCGGTGGAGCAGGTGACGCCAGCGGATGCGGCGGGGGCTTTGCGGGCGGCGCTGGGCTGAGGGCTGCGGCAGATAATCGGGATCGGTCAGCTCGCGAGCAAAAACCATATTGCCGGCGGCATTGAGGGCTCGGTGCAGCGCAGCAGGACCAGTCGGCTCGCGAGCAAAAACCGTGCGGCGGCACGGTGGCAGGCTACGCGCAGCCGCACATCGCGATCAGTCCGCTCGCAAGTAAAACCACATCGCCGGCGGCATTGTGGGCTCGGCGCGGCGGCGGCAGCGCAGCAGGACCAGTGGGCTCGGGAGCAAAATCCCAGCGGCCGACAGCATTGAGGGCCCGGTGCGGCGGTGGCAGCGCAGCAGGATCAGTCTGCTCGCGGCCAAAATCCCAGCGGCCGACGGCTTTGAAGGCCTGGTGCGGCGGCAGGCGAGCAATCAACCCACGATGACAGCCCCGGCGATTGCCCTCGATTGTCCTCAACAGAGCGGCGGCACCCGAAACCGCGATCGCGCTCCCCTACCGCCACAGCGGCTGCGGGGGCGTCCCGAACCAGCCGGCCAGGATCTCGGCGTCGTCGGTTCGCAGGCCGCCGCGCCAGTCGACCAGTTCCAGGCCGCGCTCGCGCAGCAGGGCGCCGAAGGCGGCGGCGACCTCGGTGCCCGCGATGCCGGTGCGGTGCACGCCGGCCACGGTCACGCGGCTCGCCGGGTCGACCTGGCCGTAGACGTGCACGCCGTCGGCGACGGTCAGGGCGTAGCCGCCGTGCACCACGCCGCGGCCCTCGATCGCTACCGGGCGGACGAAGTGCGTGGTGGTGCCCAGGCCCGCCGCCAGGTCCTCGACGGTGAGTGTGACGCCGGCCAGGGGTTCGGCGGGGGTGGTGCGCAGGTGGATCTCGGTGAAGCCGGGGCCGGAGCGGAATTCGTCCTGGATGCGGCGGATGGCCAGGAGGTTCTCCTCGACGGCGGTCGCGCCGGCCGGGCCGATCAGCTCCACGTCGCGCCACAGGTCGTCCTTCACCAGCAGTACCGTGCGGCCGTCGAGCGGTCCGGCGATGTCCGGCAGGCGGTCGCTGATGCTGGACATGCTGAAGTGGATGTCGCGGGCCGGCAGCATCTCGACCCGCGGCTCCTGCTCGACCCGGCGCAGGGTCAGCTCCAGCTCGCCGATCAGCTCGTACTCCTCGCGGAAGGCCGGCTCGGCGCGGGCCACCCGCCAGACCTGTCCGGCTGCTTCCAGCATCTGCGTGCCGTCGAACGCCGGGGGAAGGTTCTCCGACGGCACCGTCGTGCGCGCTATCACCCCGCCGTCCGCGGCGTCTCTCAACGTCACGGATATGTCCATGGTCACGAACCTACGCGGGTGGCGTCTTGCTATGTCAAGCAGCGAAGGCTAGGTGATCTCCAGCAGTTTCTCCCGCACGGCGTACACCACGGCTTCCATGCGCGAATGCAGGTTCAGCTTCTCAAGGATGTTGCGGACGTGGTTCTTCACCGTGTTCTCGGTGATGAACAACTCCTTGGCGATCTCCCGGTTGTTGCGTCCGGTGGCCACCAGCTTGAGCACTTCCATCTCGCGGTCGGTGAGCTTGGGCGCCGGGGCGACCGGATCGGCCGCGGGGGCGGCGTCCGCACCGCGGGCCAGGGCCGCGAAACCGGTCATCAGCTTGGCCGCCATCGAGGGGCTGACCTGCGACTCGCCGCGCTGGACGGCGCGCAGCGCGTCCGGGATGGTGTGCGGCAGCACGCTTTTGAGCAGGTAGCCCGAGGCCCCGGACTTCACCGCCTCGTAGAGGTCGGTCTCCTCGTCGCTGGAGGTCAGCATGATGACCTTGGCGCCCGGGACCGAGCGTTTGATCGCCGCGCACGCCGTCAGACCGTCGGTGTCGGGCATGCGGACGTCCAGGATCACCACGTCCGGGGCGAGTTCCTCAGCCTTGTGCAGCGCTTCCGCGCCGTCCGACGCCTCGCCCACCACCTCGATGTCGTCCTCGGTGTCCAGGACGACGGCCAGGCCTCGGCGCAGCAACGTGTGGTCGTCGGCTATGAGGACTCTTATGGCTTCCGACACAGCTCCATGATGACACCTCAGAAGGACAAGTGACATTACCCATCTGGGTGATCGTTGAACCTCGCTCCTTCGCGGGGCCGGGTGCGCCCGGCCCCGCGAAGGAGTCCTTTGAGATCAGAGCTCTGCCGGCTGCGCGTCAGCCGCGTTCGGAGGGGCTCAACGGCGGGAACTGGCCATCCGGTCGGAGGGCGACGAACCGTTGATCATCGGCTCGGCATGCTCCTCCCCGGGCTCCAGGCGGATCACTCCGTAGTCGTAGGCGCGTCGCCGGTAGACGACCGCCGGCAGGCCGGAGTCCTTGTCCACGTAGAGGTAGAAGTCGTGGCCGACGAGTTCCATCTCGTACAGCGCCTGGTCGAGCGTCATCGGGGCCGCGGAGTGCGTCTTCTCGCGGACCACCATGGGACCGTCGTCGTGCGTGGGGCCGGGGATGCCGTAGGGCTGGAGGTCCACCTCGGGGTTGTCGCTGACCGCGCCGTCCGCCGTCAGCAACGGTTCCGTGCCCGGTGGCAGGTCCGCCATCGGCGGGAGGTGCTTGATGGAGTCCGCGATCGCCTTGCGGTTGCGGTGGATCTTCTTGCGGTCCTTGGCCCTGCGGAGCTGCGCCTGAAGCTTGGCTGCGGCCATGTCGAGCGCTGAATACGGGTCGCCGGCACAGGCCTCGGCCCGGATCACGGGGGCCCGGGGGCAGTCCAGCGTCAGCTCGATCCGGTCCTTGCTCTCGGCCTGGCGGGGGTTCTTCTCCTCGCCGAGGACGACGGTGAGGCTGATGGCCTTGCCATCCATCTCCTCAACCTTGGCCAGCTTCTCCATGACGTGCCGACGGAACCTGTCGGTCACCTCGTGGTGGCGGCTCTTGACGACGATGTCCACGCGCGTTCTCCAATCTCGCGTTCAGATCTGTGCCGGGCTCAAGGGCTCGGCTTCGGCGTCGAATGAGAGTGAATCCAGCGGCGCCTCCGCGAAGTGATCGGGGACTGCTCTGACGTTGAGTCTGTATTGACTTGTAGATCTGTATTGACTTGTAGATCTCTAACGTACGCCGGGTCCCCTTGGTGCCCGGTTTCCTGAGTGGAGGAAGTCACAGCCGATACGGGTTCCGGCGGGAGTCGCCGGGGGTACGGCTGCGACGCGAGTTCTCGCGAGGTGTCGGGGAAGAGGGATCAAGCCGTCGGAACCGGCCGGCCGCCTGCTACAGGCGGCTGATTATGTGCGTGCTGGTGCGCATCGTGCCTGCTCACTGTCTCGTGCGCGGGTGCCTATGGCTGAAAACTAGCCCCGGATCGCGCTCGGCGGAAGGGGCCGGAGGCGGCGTTGGACCGTTCGAGTGATCGGAACGGTGTTCGACCGGGGTTTGTGTGCGGTTTCGTGCCGATTCCTCGGTAGTTCACAAAGTGAGACGGCGGTCGGGCACCTCTTACGAGCGGACCCGCGCGGCGGCGATCGTGGCCGCGCCGAGGACCGGCACGCCGGCCTCCCGCAGCGCGCGGGACGCCTCCGCGAGGCTGGCGCCGCTGGTGCTGATGTCGTCGACGAGCACCACACTGGAAGTGGCGACCGCCGCCGGACGGCGGGCCCGCAGGGCTCCCGCCAGATTCGCCTGACGCTGCTCACGCGACAGCCCTGCCTGGTCCTCGACGGCGCGAGCATGCCGGAGCGCGGCCACGGCACGCACCGGAAGCCCGACCTCGCTCAGGGCCCGCGCCGCGGTCCTGGCCAGGCGCGCAGTGGTGTCCTGGCCACGGTCGCGGACGGCTTTGCGGCGAGAGGGCATGGGAACCAGCGCCACCGACGCGCAGCCCGCGGCACCCGCCGTGTCGAGCGCGGTGTCGAGCGTCTGCGCGACGGCCCGCGCGAGCGCCCGGCCCAGCGCGCGCCGCAGATCGACACGGCCGCGCTCCTTGTACCCGATGAGCATCGTCCGAACCGGGTCCTCGTAGCGGGCCACCGCGTGCGTGCGCGGGGTGCCGGGCACGGCCGCCAGCGTGCGCCACGGCCCGCCCTCGGCCAGCAGGCCGTCGCAGGCGGGGCACAGTGGCTCTCCGGAGGGCTGCGGACGCCCGCAGCCGCCGCAGTCACGCTCGGCTGCCAGATCGAGCAGAGCGGCCCAGAGCGGGCGGACGAGCGGCATCGGACCCCCGGGTCGCGCTGTGGTCGGAACGTGGCGGAATTATCCGCTATGCCCGGTTACCCGCGCCAGCCGGCCTCGGCGGTCAGCCCTCTGTCGTGACTCCGCCGGCCGCCGTGACTCAGCCGGCCGTCGCCGTCGCCGCGACCGGACTCCAGCCCGACTCCTGGAAGCTGTCCGCACCACTGCTGCGCTTGAAGTACGAATACGTGGTGTTCGAATCCGTGGGCCCGGGGGCGTCGCTGAACGTCCACAGCGAGGCGTGCCCGCCGATCATCCCGGTCACCGCGGCGATGTGCCTGGCGGCGGTCTGGGCGTCCTCGGGAGCCATGATCGTCGAGTCCTGCGAACCGTCCAGGTACAGCCTGTAGAGCTTCGGCGTGCTCGACCCGGCCTGCTGCAACCCGAGCAGCACCACGGTGCGGCCGTCGGCCCAGGCGGCGTCGGTGACGGTCTGCAGGACGTCGTGCTGCAGACCGTCGTGCGACGCCTCCGCATCCGTTGTGAGGGCCTGGACCAGCGAGAACGCCCCAGAGGGCGACCCGTCGAGGCCGGTCAGGGCGACACTGCCGCCGGTGCGCGCGATAAACACCATCGTGGCCGTCTGCGGACCGGCCGCGCCCGAGGGATCGGTGGTGCTCGGGCCGCTCACCACGACCGCGCGCAGACCGTCCGGAGAGGGCTTGAAACGGACCACCTGCTGGTCGGGTATCGGGATCGGGATCTGCTGGGGCGTGCCGTCGCCCGACCCCGGGGCCACGGGGTCCTGAACCCGGTAGAGGTTCTTGTTGTCGACCACCCACAGCGAGCCGTCCGTCGGATCCCACTCCAGGTCGGTCACGCCGTTCGCGGATTTCGCGCGGTACCAGACCTGCTGGGCGTTGTTCTTGTCGTCGAGGACGACCACCGCGCCGCTGTGCTCGACCGCGGCCACGAAGGTCATGGACTGCGGCGACTTGGCGTCGGAGGAGTCGGAGGTCTGCTTCACCGCGATCGGCGTGTCCTTCTCCAACTGGATGCCGGTCAACGGGACCAGGGACGGGACCTTCGCACCGTTCGCCGGGCAGACGGCGGGTGCGTCGGCGCCCCCTGACAGCTGTGGCCGGTCGACGATCGCGGCGTTCGAGTCGCCCTGCGTCTGGGGACACACCCAGTACACCGGCGGGGTCGTCGAGCCGTCCGGGGCGACGCTGTTCGGATTGCACGAAGTGCAGCCCGGGTAGTCGACGAGCACCTGGCTCAGCGCTGTCGAGGAGAGCAGTTGCTGGTTCTCCGAGGCGTCCCGGAAGGTCCTGGTCAGGGCCAGCTGCACGTCGGTGACCAGGCCCGCCCGGCCGGGCGGCGGGGTCTGCAGGGTCACGCGGGCCAGGCCGTTGGAGTCCACGGTCACCGGACGGGCCAGCGTCAGGCCGGTGTCCTGCGAGCTGAGCCGGCCGTGCAGCACGGCACGGGCCAGTGCGTCGTAGGTGTAGTCGACCTTGCCGGAGTCCTGGGTCAGGTAGACCTGGTCCGTCACCGGGGCCGCGGAGCCGTGCGAGGGCAGGTAGACCGCCAGCGGTGACTGGTACTCCTGGTAGGCGCGCTTGAAAGAATCCGGATGGATCATCCGGAAGTCCGGGGGCGTGGCGATCCGCCACCCGACCGACGCGCCCAGGTACTTCAGCGTGAACTGCTGGATGACGGGCCCGGTCTGGAACTGGAAGAAGCCGTACGGGTCGATCTGGGCCACCTGGGCACCGCTCACGCTGATCGTCTGCTCCGCACCGACCGGCGTCGGCGCGGCGGCCTGCGGCGCGGTGGCGGCCCCGGCCCCCTCGGCCGGGTGCGCGGAGTGGTTCGCGGTCTGCGGGGCGTCCGGGACCGAGACCTCGTATCCCACGATCTTGGTCGTGCCGGTCCAGGTGGAGCCGGCGGGGATCCACTTGCTGCGGGCCTCGGGAGTCAGGAACTCCTGGGCGACGCTGAAGCTCGGATCCTCCTGGTCGCCGGTCAGCGCCTGCAGGAAGCTGGTCACCAGCAGCCCCGGCGGCATCGAGGGCGTCGGTTCGTTGGCCAGGATGGCCACGTTGTTGCGGCTCTGATTCAGCGGGGCGCTGCGGACGTCGCCCTTGGAGGGCGGCCCGGCGCAGGCCGCGGCGCCCGCGAGGGTAACCAGGGCGAGCAGCGCGGCCGCCCATCGACAGGCCCGGTGCGCCGCCACCCGGCCGGGCTGCGTCGGCTCGTCCGGGCGCGAACCCGGGTCCGGGTCCCGCGTGGTCCGGTAATCCACGGCGTCTCCCGGTCGCGGGGCGGACGGCGGCGTCCCGGCGGCCATCAGCGCTCCCCCACCCGGTCGGTACCGCGGCCGGTGAGCCCGGTCAGGTCCGGGCCGCCGGTGTGCCGCGGCGGCGCGGTCGCGGCGCCCTCGGCGGCCAGGCGCGCGGCCTCGGCCTGGCGTTTGTGGTGGCGCGAGTCGTCCGGCTCCAGCGGGATCGGCGAGCGCACCAGCTCCATGCCGGCGGTGCAGGGCAGCGTCAGCCGGAACTGCGAGCCGCCGCCGGGCTCGCCCCAGGCCTGCAGCCAGCCGTGGTGCAGGTGCGCGTCCTCCAGCGAGATCGCCAGGCCCAGTCCCGTGCCGCCGGTGGTCCGGGCGCGCGCGGGGTCGGCCCGCCAGAAGCGCCCGAACACCAGGGAGGACTCGCCGGGCTTCAGGCCGACACCGTAGTCGCGCACCGCGACCGCGACCGCCTCGGCGGAGGCGGCGATCTTGACCAGCACCGGCCGGCCCTCGCTGTGCTCGATGGCGTTGACCACCAGGTTGCGCAGGATCCGCTCGATGCGCCGCGGGTCGATCTCGGCCACGCAGGGCCGGTCCGGCGCCACGATCCGGACGTCCGAGCCCTTGCGCTCGGCCAGCACCTGGCTGCTGTCGACCACCCGGCGCGCCAGCTGGCGCAGGTCCACCGGCTCGGCGTCCAGTACCGCGGCCCCGGCGTCGAACCGGCTGATCTCCAGCAGGTCGCCGAGCAGCTCCTCGAACCGGTCCAGCTGGGTCTGCAGCAGTTCGGCCGAGCGCGCGGTCGGGCCGGAGAAGTCGTCGCGGGCGTCGTGCAGGACGTCGGCGGCCATCCGGACCGTGGTCAGCGGCGTGCGCAGCTCGTGCGAGACGTCGGAGACGAACCGGCGCTGGACCCGCGAGAGCTCCTCCAGCTTGCGGATCTGCCGCTGCAGGTTGCCGGCCATGGTGTTGAAGGAGGTGGCCAGCCGGGCCAGGTCGTCCTCGCCGCGCACCCGCATCCGCTCGTCGAACTTGCCGTCGGCGAGCCGTTCGGCGATCCCGGCGGCCTGCCGGACCGGGGTCACCACCAGGCGCGTGACGAACCAGGCGACCCCGGCCAGGGCCAGCACCAGCACCGCGCCGGCGATCACGATCATCTCGTTGTCGAAGTTGAGCGCGTCGCTCTCGGTGGTGAAGGGGAATGCGTAGTACAGCTGGACCGTACCCAGCTCGCCCAACGGGAACGAGGCGCCGTACAGCAGGCCCGGGGTCTTGTGGCCGGCCACGGCGGGGCCGGTACCGGCGTCACCCGGCGTGGAGGCGAGCTCGACGATCCCGCCGCCGGCGGTCTGCGGACCGTACTCGAGTTCGGTGGTCTGGTACTGGACCTGGAAACCGTCCGGGGAGCCGTAGACCTGCAGTTTGTCCTTGAGCGCCTGCTGGATGCTCTGGTGCTGGATCCCGCCGCAGGTGTAGCCGGCGACCGGGAAATTGGGCACCGACGATATCAGCACCACCTGGTAGGTGTCGCTGTTGGCGCCGCTGCACAGGTTCCCGACGATAGCGAACAGGCTGTTGACCCACGCGGCGTACTGCAGGTTGTTGGACGCGTTGGCACCGACGGCGGCGTTCGGATTGTTCTGCCGGATGGTCTCGGCGGCGGCCGTGATCGAGGCGCCCGCCTCGCTGAAGCCGCTGCTGGCCATGGCCAGCGACGAGCTCTCCTTGGCCTGCACCAGACCGTCGCGGATCTTGTTGTTCAGCATCCAGCCCAGCACGAAGGCGATGACGATCGACAGCAGCAGGGTGAGCGACACCACGCGCAACTGCAGCGAGCCGCGCCAGGTCCCGGGCAGTTCCAGGACGGCGCGGCCGAAACGCCGGGCACCGCCGGTGAACTTCGAGACCCGCATCTACTTCCCCGTGCCGTTAAGCCGGACCGGCTTTGTAACCCACCCCGCGCACGGTGACCACGATCTCCGGGTTCTCCGGGTCGACCTCGATCTTGCTGCGCAGCCGCTGGACGTGCACGTTCACCAGCCGGGTGTCCGCGGCGTGCCGGTAGCCCCAGACCTGCTCCAGCAGCACCTCGCGGGTGAACACCTGCCAGGGCTTGCGGGCCAGCGCGACCAGCAGGTCGAACTCCAGCGGGGTGAGCGGGATCTGCCGGCCGTCGCGCTTGACCGAGTGGCCGGCCACGTCGATCGACAGGTCGCCGATGGCCAGGGTCTCGGGCTTGGGCTCGTCGGCGCGGCGCAGCCGGGCGCGCACCCGGGCCACCAGCTCCTTGACCTTGAACGGCTTGATCACATAGTCGTCGGCCCCGGACTCCAGGCCGACCACCACGTCGACCGTGTCGCTCTTGGCGGTGAGCATGATGATCGGGACCCCGGACTCGCCGCGGATCAGGCGGCACACGTCGATTCCGTCGCGTCCGGGCAACATCAGGTCAAGCAGGACCAGGTCCGGCTTGAAATCACGGAAGACCTGCAGTGCCCGGTCACCGTCGGCGACGGACGTGGTCTCGAAGCCCTCGCCGCGCAGGGCGATGCCCAGCATCTCGGACAGGGCTATGTCATCGTCGACGATGAGGACACGACCTTTCATGCGGACTATCGTCGCATTACTTTCTGCTTTTGGTGAATCCCCGGTGCCACTGGGAAGGATCACGGGTGTTGGTGCGGGGGTGGCGCCGTCCTCACGGCTCCCTGCATGCTGGGGTGCACACTCCCGGCAGAGAGCCGGTCCGCGCCCGAGGAAGAAGCGTCCACGCAGCCCATGAGCCAACTCACCGGAGTGAACGCGCCTGTCGGCGACCCTGGTACGGCGTACACGCCGGCCGGCCTCGGCCGGGGAGTCGTCCCGCTGCGCCCTTTGCAAGCCGGGGAAATCCTCGACGGCGCCGTGACCGCCATGCGCACCTATCCCGGCGTCATACTCGGGCTGTCGGCCCTGGTGGTCGCGCTCGGGCAGGCGGTGGCGATCCCGCTGGACTATCTCTATCTGCACTTCCTGGCCGGACTGGTCAACGGCAACACCACGCTCGGCAGCGGCACCGGGATCAACGACCTGGCGCTGCTGCGGCCCGGCGTGCTGCTGAACGCGCTGATCGTCTCGCTGCTGGTCGGGCTGCTGACCACCGCGGTGGCGCGGGCGGTATTGGGCCGGCCGGTGACGCTGGGCGAGGTCTGGGCGCAGACCCGGCCGCGGCTGCCCCGGCTGCTCGGGCTCTCGCTGGTGATCTTCATCGTCCTGTTCGGGGTGCTGGCCCTGGGGATGCTCCCCGGCCTGCTGCTGGCCGCCGCCGGGAGCCCGGCCGCGGCCCTGGTGCTGCTGCTCGGGCTCGGCGGCGCGGCGGCGCTGGCCGTCAACCGGTGGGTGGCGTGGTCGCTGGCCGCGGCCGCGCTGGTCCTGGAGGATCAGCCGGTGCGGCGTGCGCTGAAGCGGTCCTCGACGCTGGTCAAGGGCGGCTGGTGGCGGGTGCTGGGAGTCTCGCTGCTGGGGCTGCTGGTGGCCGAGATGGTCGCCTTGGTGTTCTCGGTGGTGCAGCAGGTGGTCGTGGGCTCGAACCTGAGCCCGGTGAGCGACAACGGGGACGGGACGTATTCCGGACACCATGTCTCGCTGATGTACGTGTTCCTCGGGGCGTTGTTCTCGGCGGGGATCCAGGCGGTGGTGTCGCCGTTCGCCGCGTCGGTGATGGCGCTGCAGTACGTGGACCGGCGGATGCGGCGCGAGGGGTTGGACATCCAGCTGGCGATGAGCGCGCGGGCTCGGCGGGACGGCTCGGCGGGCGCGGCAGGCACGGCGGCCGGTGCGGGGGCGGTCGGCACGGCGCCCGGCGGCGGCCCGGAGCCGGGGAACGGCCCGGCCGCGTGACCGATCCGGGGGCCCCGGTCACGCCACCGCCCGGCGTACCGATCACTGTCGGCCGCGACGAGGCACACCGCGCGGCCGCTGACGAGCTGGCCAAACCGGTCTACGCGCACGCCCGGCCCACGCTCACCAAGCGCGCCCTGGACTGGCTCGGCCACGAGATCGGCATCCTATGGGACAAGATCTTCGGCACCGGCTCGGGCGGGGGCGGAGGCCAGGGCTGGGCCGCCGTGCTGGTCGTCCTGGTACTGCTGGTGGTGGCCGTGGTGGTGATCCGGCGGCGCTACGGGCCGATGCGGCGGCGGGTCACGGCCGACCAGGCGCTGTTCGACGAGGCCGCCCCGATGGACGCGGCCGGCTACCGGCGCACGGCCGAGGAGCACGCGGCCGGCGGACGCTGGGCCGAGGCCGTGCGGGCCCGGCTGCGGGCGGTCATCGCGGCGCTGGAAGAGCGGGCGGTCCTCGATCCGAGGCCGGGACGGACCGCCGACGTGGCGGCGCGCGAAGCCGGGGCGCTGCTGCCGGACCAGGCGCCGGCGCTGCTCGCCGCGGCGCGGGTCTTCGACGACATCTGGTACGGCCAGAGCGCGGCCGGGCCCGACGACTACCAGCGGCTGGTGGCCGTCGACGACGCGGTCGCGGCGGCGCGGGTGCGCG
The DNA here is from genome assembly GCF_041262085.1 of Catenulispora sp. GAS73. NCBI lineage: Bacteria > Bacillati > Actinomycetota > Actinomycetes > Catenulisporales > Catenulisporaceae > Catenulispora > Catenulispora sp. GAS73. The sequence goes on along the minus strand of NZ_JBGCCM010000014.1, from coordinate 4,476 downwards.
TCAGCAGCGCGGCCGGGGCGCCCCTGGCCGGCGACCTGCCGCAGCTCTCTGAGACCCCGGCCGGCCGCCGGGACCCGTCGGAGCCGCGATGACGACGCTGCGGGCGTGGCGCTGGCCGGTGGCCGCGCTCGCCGTCCTGCTACTCGGGGCCCTGGTCACCGCGATCGTCAGCGGCGGGAACGGCGGCGGGACACTCGATCCGGACTCCGCGTCCCCCGACGGCGGCCGGGCTCTGGCCTCCCTGCTGCGCGACCGCGGCGTCACGGTCACACCGGCCCGGACCACCGCCGACGCGCTGGCCGCGGTCCAGGGCGCGCAGGGCGACGCGACGCTGCTCGTCACCGATCCGGGACTGCTGACCCTGCTCCAGATCGACACGCTGGCCTCGACACCGGTGGCGCGGCTGGTGGTGGTGCAGCCGGATCCGGAGTCGGCGCGCCTGCTGACCACGCAGACGGCCCGGGTGGACACGCCGCCCGAGGGCTCGGGGCTGGTCGATCCGGGGTGCCCGGACGCCGACGCGACGGCGGCCGGGAACGCCGACATCGGCGACGCCGAGGTTTTCAGCGGCCTGACGAGCGGGTGCTATGCGGTGCCCGGCGGGTACGCGCTGGCCACCGCGGCCGGGCCGTCGTCGAACGACACGGTGCTGGTCGGCAGCCGCACGCCGTTCCGCAACGACCGCCTCGCCGACCACGGCAACGCGGCCCTGGCGCTGCGGCTCCTCGGCAAGCACCCGACGGTCGTGTGGTACCTGCCGGACGGCGCGGACCCGGGCGCGACGGCGTCGGGACAGAAGAGCTTCACGGCGGTGCTGCCGGCCGGCTGGCGCTGGGGCGCCCTGACGATGGTGCTGGCGATCGCGCTGCTGGCGCTGTGGCAGGCCCGGCGGCTGGGTCCGGTCGTCGCCGAGCGGATGCCGGTGGCGGTGCGCGCGGCCGAGACGGTCGAGGGCCGCGCGCGGCTGTACGAACGTGGCAAGGTGACCGACCGGGCCACCGGGGCGCTGCGCGAGGCGACACGCTCGCGGCTGGCCGCGCGGCTGGGGCTGCCGCGCGCGGCCGCGGTGGGCGACATCGCGGCGGCGATCGCGGCGCGCGGCGGGCCCGAGGCCGGGGCGACGCTGGCGGTGCTGGCGGGGGCGGTACCCGCGGACGACGCGGGGCTGGTGGGATTGGCTTCGGCGCTGGACCGGCTGGAAGCCGAGGTCGGGCGGCTGTGAACGAGGGACAGGAGAGCGAGATGACGCAGCAGGACCCGGCATCCGGCCTGGGAGGTTTCGGGGGGTTCGGAGGCTTCGGACAAACCTCGGCATCAGAATCCGTGTCGGGTTCCGTCAACCCCGAGGCCGCCCGCACGGCGCTCTTGGCGGTGCGCACCGAGGTCGCCAAGGCCGTGGTCGGCCAGGACTCGGCGGTCACCGGACTGGTCATCGCGCTGCTGTCGGGCGGGCACGTGCTGCTGGAGGGCGTGCCGGGCGTCGCGAAGACGCTGCTCGTGCGCTCGCTGGCGGCGGCGCTGGCGCTGGACTCCAAGCGCGTGCAGTTCACCCCGGACCTGATGCCGGGGGACGTGACGGGGTCGGCGGTGTTCGACAGCCGGACCGCGGAGTTCTCGTTCCGCGAGGGCCCGGTCTTCACGAACCTGCTGCTCGCCGACGAGATCAACCGCACTCCCCCGAAGACGCAGGCCTCGCTGCTGGAAGCGATGGAGGAGCGGCAGGTCACCGTCGACGGTCGACCGCGACCGCTCCCCGAGGTGTTCCTCGTGGCCGCGACGCAGAACCCGGTCGAGTTCGAGGGCACGTACCCGCTCCCGGAGGCACAGCTGGACCGCTTCCTGTTGAAACTGGTGCTGCCGCTCCCCGGCCGTGACGAGGAGATCGGCATCCTGGACCGGCACGCCAACGGCTTCGACCCGCGCGACCTGGACGCGGCCGGCGTCCGGCCGGTGGCCGGCCGCGCGGACCTGGCTGCGGCCCGGGCCGCGGCCCGAAAGGTGACGGTCAGCCGCGACGTGCTGGGCTACATCGCCGACCTGGCCCGCGCCACGCGCGTGTCGCCGTCGCTGTCGCTGGGCGTCTCGCCGCGCGGCGCCACAGCACTGCTGAACACGGCGCGCTCGTGGGCCTGGCTCGCGGGGCGCGGCTACGTGACGCCGGACGACGTACAGGCGCTGGCGAAGCCGACGCTGCGGCACCGGGTGCGGCTGCGCGCCGAGGCGGAGATGGAGGGCGGGACGGCCGACGGGGTGCTGGACGCGGTGCTCGGTGCGGTTCCGGTGCCTCGGTAGGCGGCGGGTGATGGCGATGGTGGGCGCGGCGGAGCAGCAATACGTGCGCGTAGTGCTGTGCAGATGCTTGGCGGAGGCGGAGTACTCATGCGCGCCTGGCTCCAAGGCGCGATTCGCAATGGGTACCCAACACCGATGCGGCTTTACTTTTGGGCGCGCGGGCGCGGCCGCGGCCGACATGGCGGCCGCCTGCGAACGAGCCGCGATCCGTGAGGTCGCGGCCGCTGACGTCCTCTCACCAGGGGCACTCTCATGGCCCTGACCTGGCGTGCCGGCGCTCTCGCGGCACTCGGCGCGGTGTTCGTGGGCGTCGTGCTGCCGTCGTGGGTGGGGATCGCGGTGGTGGCGGCTGTCGTGGCGGTCGGGGTCGTCGTCGACGTCGCGTTGGCCGGCCCTGTGCGGACGCTTCAGTTCGAGCGCGGTGGCGACACCACCGTGCGGCTCGGCACCACGGCCCGGGTGCAGCTGGTCGTCACCAACCCTTCGGGGCGGCGGGTGCGGGCCCTGATCCGCGACGCGTGGCCGCCGTCGGCAGGGTTGCGGGGCGTCGCGCGGTCGGCGAACCGGCTGGCCGATCCGACCATCGTGCAGCCCCGCCACGCGGTCACGATCCCGGCCGGCGAGCGTCGGCGGATCGAGTCGGTCCTGGTGCCGACCCGGCGCGGCGACCGGCAGGCCGAGCACGTCAGCGTCCGCTCCTTCGGCCCCCTCGGCCTGGCGGCGCGGCAGCGCACGATGCGCAGCCCCTGGCGCGTGCGGGTCCTACCGCCGTTCCTGTCACGGCGGCATCTCCCCTCGCGCCTGGCGCGCCTGCGCGAGCTCGACGGCCGCACCTCACTACTGGTGCGCGGGCAGGGCACGGAGTTCGACTCGCTGCGCGACTACACGGCCGGCGACGACGTCCGCTCCATCGACTGGCGCGCCACCGCCCGCCGCCACATCGGCGACCACTACGACGTCGTGGTCCGCACCTGGCGCCCGGAGCGCGACCGCGCGATCCTGATCGTCCTGGACACCGGCCGCACCGCCGCGGGCCGCATCGGCACCGAGGAACTGGGCACCGACGGCGTCCGCCTCGACGCGGCCCTGGACGCCGCACTCCTCCTGACAGCCCTGGCCCTCCGCGCCGGCGACCGCGTGGACCTCCTGGCCTACGACCGCCACGTCCGCGCCGCCGTCACCCGCACCGCCGCCAGCCAGACCCTGGCCCGAGTCACCGAAGCCATGGCCGTCCTGGAACCGGAACTGGTCGAACTCGACGCCCGCGGCCTGGTGACCACCATCCTGAACCGCGCCTCCCAGCGCGCCCTGGTCGTCCTCCTGACGAGCCTGGACTCAGCCCCGATGGCAGAGGGCCTCCTCCCAGTGATCGGCCGCCTCACGGCCCGCCACGAAGTAGTAGTCGCCTCCGTCGCCGACCCCCGCATCGAGCAGATGGCCCACGGCCGCGGCGACGCCACAGCGGTATACGAGGCGGCATCAGCGGAACGCGCCCGCGCCGAACGCCGCCACGTGGCGGACTTGCTGGCCAAGCACCGGGTGACGGTGGTCGACCAGCCGCCCGCACTCATCGCCCCGGCACTGGCGGACGCGTACCTGGCACTGAAGGCAGCGGGGCGGCTGTAGCGGGAAAGACTGAGGGGCTGACAGCAGGCATATTGGGGGCAACGCAGCCGCGCCGCGCGAGGAGGATCACCGGCGCCTGTTGCGCGATGAGCCAGCGCGGGTGCCTTGGCCGAGTCTCACGCAGAGGCTTGCCGGCTGTCGCTTCGCAATGTGCCAGCGCGGAGTTTGCCGGAAAGCATCTGTGCCGGAAAAGCAGTAGACCCCCGATGGAAAACCATCGGGGGTCTACATGAAATTTAGTTCGGCCGCGTCCTACTCTCCCACCAGGTCCCCCTGGCAGTACCATCGGCGCTGGCGGGCTTAGCTTCCGGGTTCGGAATGGGACCGGGCGTTTCCCCACCGCTATGGCGGCCGTAACACTACGAGACAAACCAGGCCAGCACACACCTGCGCGTGTGCTGGGACCGGTAGGGGTCTCAGATCTAAACAGTGGATGCGAGCAGCAAAGAAACTCTCGTGCTGAAAGAATCAGCTTTGTGGTCAAGCCCTCGGCCTATTAGTACCGGTCCGCTACACCCCTCACGGAGCTTCCACGCCCGGCCTATCAACCCGGTGGTC